>CAYXAK010000046.1:0-15184 GCA_964462585.1 uncultured Halanaerobiaceae bacterium | reverse complement strand
GAATTAATGCCGTGACAGAAGTCGGGGAAAGGAGAGAGTCTGTATGCTTTTACTGCCCGGCAGCTTAAAACGGGCGATAAATTCGATTATGAAATTTATGGCCGGACTCATAAATAAAGCCGTGGGGAGTTTTCGCAGCTCCCCACGTGGTGAGAAGGGGGTGAATATAGATAGGCCCAACAGATCATTCCGGGGTTACAGGTGTCAGAACTGCGGGGCCTTTTTCAGCAAACACGAATTCTCCGAAAAGGTTGATCGGATAACTTCAGTCAGGATAAGCAAAGCATATGCTCAGTTCTCTGATGAATTTCAGCGATATAAACCAGCAGTTGAAAATCCCGATATGGAGACCACCGATTACTGTCCCAGCTGCAGCCATGAGCGAGAGGATATAAGGTTATTCAGGCTTGTATATGATAAACCTTCAGGTAAAGAGGAAGATGAGCAGAAACAGGATTGATAGCTGTAATTTCCACCAGATATCACCTGATCTGCTCCCTCAGGTCTTCGATATCACCTATGAGCTCAGAACCGGATTCGGCATAGTCTTCGGAAGTATCCAGAAGCCCGCCTATAGTATTTTTTATCTTCTCCGGTTCTATATCATCCCTGATCTCTTCCTGCAGCAGGGAGGTAAATAGATCGGCTGTCTCCTCATCCTTGATATCATCGGCATCCTGCTCGTCGTCGAGATAAATGGTCAGAGATTCGGCCAGATCCAGAAATACCCGGCCATTTTTTTCATCTTCGCCGACTTTGAGCCGGCTGAGAGTCTCCAGATAATCCCGGTAGTTCTGTTCCTGCAGATCCAGATAGAGCCGGGCCAGATCAATGTTTTCAGAGAAATCTCCCCGGCTCAAATCATCCAGCTGGGACTGAATTTCTTCCCGCTCTGCCCTGTCGTGAGCTGATTTAATTTCATAATCAGGATCAGAGCCTGCTTCGGACCTGTAATCATGACGGAACTGCTCCAGAAGATCCAGTGTTTCTCCCAGGCTTCTGTCCACTTCAAATTTCTCCGGGTTGTTTTCTGCCCTGCTCTGAAATTCCTCCAGCAGGCCCAGATAGACCATTATTCTGGCCTGTTCATCCCTGTTGATCAGCTCATCCAGCCCGGAGATGATTGCCCCGGTCACCCTGTAACGGGTTTCGTTTTCCGCCAGGCTTTCAGCTATCTGCCGCCAGCTGGGCGGCAGCTGTTCAGCTTCAGCTTCTGCTGCCATACCAGACGGGGAAAACAGAACTGTGAAGGACAAAAGCAGGGCGGCGAATATACAGAGGACAGAAGATTTGGCATTTGCATGTAGGGTGATCATTTAGATGACTCCCAGCAGTATGAATACTATTATGAGAAGCAGAACTGCTTCCATTAATTTCACCTCCTGTTTTTGGCTGCTTCTGAATAATTTCTATTCTGTAGTTTGAGATTAACACAGGAATGTTTAAAATTCAATAAATGTTTTACATCTCACACCGGATTAAATCTTTTTTCGTAGTAAAATTTATTGTTCTATGATACAATTAAATAAATCAGGAGGGATAATTTTGATCCGGGCGGAAAACCTGCATAAAAATTACGGAGATAAAATGGCACTGAATGGCATCGATTTTTCTATAGACTCAGGTGAGATCTTCTCCCTGCTGGGGCCCAATGGAGCGGGCAAAACCACCACTATAAAAATTCTCACAGGTCAGTTAAAGCCCACCAGCGGCAGTGCGGAGATCATGGGCAGAGATGTATTGGAACACAGAAAGTTTCTGCGCCCCCGCATGGGTGTAATGCCGGAGGAGACGAACCTCTACGAGCGTCTCAGCGTCAGGGATAATCTCAGGTTTTTCTGCCGGCTCTACGGGGCGGGCTTTAACCGGATAGAGGAATACCTTTCCATTGTGGGGATGGCAGATGAAATTGATAACACTGTGAAGGAATTATCCCGGGGGATGAAACAGAAGGTCCTGCTGGTCAGATCGCTGCTGCACGATCCTGAAGTGCTCTTTTTGGATGAACCCACCTCCGGGCTGGATCCGGCCTCTGCTGCCAGCATACACCGCCTTCTGGAGAGGTTGAATGAAGAGGGGCTGACCATACTCCTCACCTCTCACGATATGGAAGAGGTCGATCGACTTAGCGACAGAATAGCCTTTCTGCACGGCGGGGAGATAGCCGCACTCGATCAGCCCACCTCACTCAAGCTCGAGCATGCCCCGGGCAGGCTCGAAGTGCTGGTGGAATTTGAAGATGAGATTGAGGAGAAAATCCTCGATATAAATTCTGGAACTGACGCCGGGGAGATAGCTGAATGGATGAAAGAGGGAAGACTGGCAGCGATACATTCCTGTGAGCCCACACTGGCCGAGATATTTGTGGAAATCACCGGGAGTGAGCTCAAATGAGGTCCAGAATGCGGATAATAGCAGCCATACTTCTCAAGGAATTTCAGGATATAAAGAAGAATATCAATCTACTGGTCATGTATTTTCTGCCGGTGTTTTTCACACTGATCTTCTCCTATTTTATACCTGAGATGCCCTCAGGTTTTGCCCTCAATTTCGGTCTTTTATTTCTCGTGGTGATGATAGGCATGTATGTGCCCTCCATGCTGATAGCCGAGGAGAAGGAAAAGAAGACATTAGAGGTCCTTCTGCTCTCGCCCGCCGGGGCGGAGGAAGTTCTGATAGGCAAGGGACTTCTGACCTATATTTCAATTTTAGTCGTGACCGTTCTGCTGGCTTTGATTGTGGGTCTTGAGGGTCAGAGCCTGCTGATCATCTTCATCTCCACAGCGCTGATTGCCATATTTTCTATCTTCATCGGTATGATGGTGGGGCTTCTATCGCCCAATCAGAGATCGACCGGCACCATAGGCCTGCCCATATATATGCTCCTGCTGCTGGTTCCCCAGCTGGCAACCATGTCAGGTGAGGGGGTTATGAGCTTTCTGGCGGCATTATTGCCCACCACCTATTATTTCCATATTCAGGAGAGGGCCATGGCTCAATCTCTTCAGTTCGGTGACATAGTGCTGGAACTTTCGGTCATAGTTATAAGCATATTTTTCTCCTTTCTGGCCCTGGTATTTCTCTACAGAAAAAAAGGCATCTGATCTGACATATCTACTGATGTGCAGAGGAGGCAAAGAATGAGAAGGTCTATATCTTTAACCTTATATTTAAGCCTTGTTGCTGTGCTTTTAATCTTTGTTTTTTCGCTATTAATTCCGGGCAGAATCAGGGCAGAGACACCTGATGTAGAAGCCGATCCGGATATGATTGAGCGGGGACTTGCCGGACTCAACATTCGCGCTGGCTCGGGACTGTCCGCAGGTTTTCTGCGCATGAACATATCCGATCTGAATGATCTGCTCGATGATGCTGGCTTTCCTGACCTCGATCGCAATCTCTTCATATACGGCTTCGGTGCGGTGGCCGGCAGAGTGGAAGGAGACCGGCTGGGGACGGTTTACCGCCGGGGTTCTGTGGATTCCAGTTCGGCAGACACAAGCTCCAGCTTGAGCATAAGCTATGGGGGGCTTGTCTATGAAAGGGCCAGGAAAATCGAGGATAGGGAGGATGCTGATATTGCCTTAGGAGTTATGGGCGGTATCGGCAGTATGGAGCTTTTTATTAGATCCGGTGATGTCGGTGAGTTCTCAGATATTCTCAGTGATACCTATGAAGGAGAGCAGAATACCGCCACACTGGAGAAGAATTTCCTGGCTCTAAGACCCGGCATAAATCTGCATTACAGTGTCAGAGGTCCTCTGGCTCTGGATCTTTCGGCGGGTTATCTTCTCACACATGATCTGGGCCGGGGCTGGCAGCTTGGAGATAGCTCTGCTGAAACAGATCCCGTTTCCAATCTCAGGGGAGTTGAGCTGACACTGCAGTTATCCTATACTTTCTGATCGAAGAGAGGGGTGATCATCCCGTGGGCAGAGATAGCCATATGTCCGGCAGAGAGGTTCAGGTTTTGCTCTTATTAATACTTCTCACCGGACTGGCTCTCACAGCCGGAGAGGGAGAACTAAATACTGCTGCTGCAGAGATAACTATCAGCAATTCTGATCCCGTTCAGGGAGAAGTCATAGAGGTTGAAGCACCGCCCGGTCTGGCCGGGGGATATGTCGTTCTGGCCGGAGACAGCTACCCCCTGCGGCTGGATGGAGATGAAGGCAGAGCCATGATACCGGTGTCCTACTGGCTTGAACCCGGAGAGTATACCCTTTCGGTATTTCCAGAGAAGGGCAGCTCACAGGGGAAATGGACGGTCGATGTTCGGGCCGGTGATTTTCCGGCCAGCTATATCGAGGTCGATGAGGAGATGGCCCGTCAGCTCGAACCGGAAGACCCCGCCAGACAGGCCAGAAGGAAACGTGAAAGAGAGCTGGTCTATGAAGCCCGCTCTGCCAGCAGCGAATCGAGGTTCTGGGCCGGGGAGTTTCAGTGGCCCCTGGAAGGAAGGATAACCACTGAATTCGGCGCCACCCGCTATCATAACGATGAACTGGCCAACCGCCACAATGGTATAGATATTGCCGTTCCTGCCGGCACGGAGATAGAGGCGGCTGCTGCGGGGCGAGTAAGGCTGGCCCGTGATCTTCTTAGCACCGGCAGGACGGTGATAATAGATCACGGCTGGGATGTTTTTTCATCCTATCTCCATATGGTGGAGATTGAAGTTGAAGAAGGTGACAGTGTGAGCAAAGGGGATGTCATCGGTTATGTGGGTGAGAGCGGTTTTGCCACAGGCCCCCATCTGCACTGGTCTGTTTCCATAGGTCGGACCTTCGTAGACCCCCGGGAGTTCATGGATGAGGATTAATGGATGAGTGTGAAAATATTTTAAGACATTTAGATGCCACAGCGGAGGAGGATTATGATGGAGGAAATTTTGCTTGAAGTGATCGCCCAGGATCTGACGTTGGAGGAGTTAAAGGAGAAGATTGAATTTAACAGAGATGAAAATACCGATATGAGGCTGGAGGAGCTGGTGGAGCAGGCGCTGGAGATAGCAGTTCCCAGAGGCCTCTACGGAATCGCTTTCATAGATGAGAGGGATGAAGACGGTGTGGTGATTGAAGGTGTGGAGTTTCACAGCCGGATTCTGAGAGAAAATCTGGAGGATGTTCACAGGGTTTTTCCCTTTATCATAACCTGTGGAGTGGAGCTGCAGGAATGGGCGGAGGGGTTTGAGGATATGATGGACAGCTATCTGGCTGATACAATCAAGGAGGTCTTTCTCAATATAGCCCGGGAGCAGGTGCTGGGTGATATCTCCAGCAATTTTAACCCGGGGAAAACTGCCAGGATGAATCCAGGCTCTCTGCCGGACTGGCCTCTGGCGGAGCAGAGCAAACTTTTCAGTCTGTTTTCCGATGTGAAGGGAAAAATAGGGGTGGAGCTGACGGATTCTCAGCTGATGAAACCCAATAAATCAGTCTCCGGGCTCTTATTTCCCAGTGAGAGTGATTATGAAAACTGTCAGCTCTGCCCCCGTGAAAACTGCCCCAATCGTTCTGCTGCTTTTGAGGAAGAACTGTACAGAGAGCGGCTGGGCTGAGCTATGATCCTGATAAAGATGCTTTTCGGCCCGGGGTAACTTCTGCAAATCATAGCTGAACAATACAATATGAACCATAACACAAAGCTCTAAAGGGGAGGAATGACCGTGATTAACAGGGAAAAAACTGATAAACCCGGGGATATAAAGAAATATCTCCGCCAGCGCTATGGGCTAGCACATCAGGAGAGCATCACACCCTTTGAGAGGGTGGAGATGGCCTTAAATCATGAAAAACCGGACAGAGTTCCCTTCGATTTCTGGGCCGTTCCTGAGATAGAGGAGAGGATGAAGGAACTTCTGCAAGCAGATGATCTGGAGGAGGTTTACCGGCTTCTGGGTGTGGACTGCCGCCGTGTTGTTCCTGATTATACGGGGCCTGCTCCCATAAAAAGAGAGGATGGCAGCTATGTTGACCGCTGGGGCACTGTTCGCAAAGAGATAGAGAATTCCAGCGGAGGTATATATGAAGAATATGCTGAATTTCCTCTGGAAAACTGTGACAGTGTTGATGAGATCAAAGACTGGCCGGGCTGGCCTGATATTGAGGACTGGGATTTTTCCGGCCTGGAGGAGAAAATTGCAGCCATAAATAAAGATACCCGCTATCATATCCGCCTGGAGCTGGGGGGTATTTTTGAGCTCTCCTGGGGGCTTTATGGATTTGCCGGCTTTCTCACAGATCTCATTGAGAGGCCGGAGCTGCCCCTGGCGGTCATGGATAAATTCACCGAACTCTTCTCTGAGATGGCTGAAAGGTCGCTAAAGGCAGCCGGTGATAGTATCGATATGGTCTATACCTACGATGATGTCGGCACCCAGTCCAATTTACTTATCTCGAAGAAGATGTGGAGAGAATTTTTACTGCCCCGCCATCAGAGGTTAAATAAGGTGATAAAGAGCTATTCTGTGCCGATCATGTATCACAGCTGTGGCGCCATCTACCCACTCATCTCCGAGCTGAGAGAGGATATGGGGATTGATATTTTAAATCCTCTGCAGCCCGGGGCAGAGGGTATGGATATGGAGAAGATAAAAGATAATTTTGGCAGTATGCTTAGCTTTCACGGGGGGATTGACCTGCAGGAAACTCTGCCCAGGGGGAGCAGAGAGGATGTGAGGGCTGAGGTGAGAGAGAGGTGTGAAATTCTGGGTAGAGGTGGCGGTTATATCTGTGCACCGGCCCACCACATCCAGGCCGATACACCGCTGGAAAACATAATTGCTCTCTATACAACTTCCCGGGAGGTGTAAGAGAATTAGGTCTAAAAGTTAAAAAACCCCTCCACCGTCTCAAAGGAAGAGCGGTGAAGGGGTTTTTGAGTTTGCAGTATTTCCCCTATCAAACAGCTTATCTCACACGGTTTATCTCATCTGCTGCAGCCGTGAAATTCTGTCCTCTGTGGCAGGGTGACTGCTGAACAGCTTGCTCATCCCCTCACGGGAGAGGGGGTTGAGAATGAACATATGAGATGTAGCTTCATTTACCTCCATCTTATGATCTTTGCCCTGTATATACCTGTCCATCTTATCCAGAGCGCTTGCCAGACCATCGGGATTGCCGGAGATCTGCGCTGCTGAAGCATCGGCCTTGTATTCCCGGGTGCGGGAGATGGCCATCTTGACAATAATAGCTGCCAGAGGAGCAAAGATCAGAGCCACGATCTGAATTAATGCACCGGCCCCGCGGTTGCGGCGGCCGAAGAGCATGCGGTATCTGCCCATCCTGGCCAGAAACGCCAGAGCACCGGCCATCACAGCCGTAATCGTGCTGATGAGAGTATCCCTGTTTCTGATATGGGAAAGCTCATGGGCGATAACACCTTCCAGCTCTTCCTTGTCGAGCATATCCACAATCCCCTCGGTGAGGGCGATGGCAGCATTATCAGGATTGCGCCCTGTAGCAAAGGCATTGGGCTGCTGTGAGGGGGTTATATAGACATCGGGCTTGGGTAGATCTGCCTTCTTGCTGAGATCGGCAACCATCCTGTGCAGATTGGGGGCTTCATCTTCGGGCAGCGGTTTTGATTTGGTCATCTTTATTGCTATTCTGTCACTGTACCAGTAGCTGACGAAATTAAGCACCAGAGCAAAACCGAAGGCCAGGATAAGTCCGCCCTCCCCGGCAATTGCTCCACCGAGCACTATCAAAATTACCGTCAGCAGTACCATAAGCATAAATGTTTTAAGGCGATACATGGTAGAAAACACCCCTTTCCAGAGTGACCGTATATCGATTTCAGAAAAACGTTGCTGACAGACAAAAAACCCATGAGCGAGAACTTTTCACTGTTTTAATTTTATCTTATCTTGCCTTATAGTGCAAGTGGTTAAATGAGCCGTGAGCCAAAGAAGATGATAATTAAAAAAATTATTTCATATTATACTGGTTTCAGGCAGGAATTTCCACCAATATAAATAATTATATTATTAACAGCAGCGGAAAGCCCCGAAATTTACAGTAAATATATAATATCCTCATACACCACAACAGCAAAAGGAGGTATATCTGCATGGAAGTACTGAAGGTAGCAGCAGATTCCAGTCCCAATTCCGTGGCCGGAGCCCTGGCCGGAGTTCTGCGGGAGGAGGGAGGGGCTGAACTGCAGGCTATAGGTGCCGGAGCTATAAACCAGGCCGTTAAGGCTGTGGCTATAGCCCGGGGGTTTGTGGCACCATCAGGCATGGATTTGATCTGCATTCCCGCTTTTACTGATATAGAAATAGATGGTGAGGAGAGGACAGCGATAAAGTTCATTGTAGAACCACGTTAGGGATATACAGGAATATAGTTCAGACGGCAGCATATTTCGGGGCCTTTAATCCATCACAGCTTACAATTCCCTTCTTGTTTCCGGCAAGGAGGGCTTTTATTTTTGCCGGCAAAATTTCTTGTTTAACGATTTTTATTCTGCTATAATGGGATTAATGTAAAGAGAAGGTATGTAAATAATTCCGGGGGAGGATAAGCCGACGATGGAAGTTTTGATGATAGGCATTGCGGGAGGGTCTGCATCCGGCAAGACCACTCTGGCCAGAATTCTAAAGCAGGCTTTCTCCGATGAGGTCTCGATTCTGCGCCTCGACTATTACTACCATGATCGGGACTTTTTTGATGTTCCTGAGGATCAGATAAATTTCGATCATCCACAATCCTTCGAGATCTCTCTGCTCATTGAGCATCTGGAAAAATTGAGAGAGGGCAGACCTGTGGAGAGGCCGGTCTACAGCTATAAAACCAACCAGCGCCTGGATGAGACCGAAAAGGTCGAACCCTCACGCATTATAATCGTGGAGGGGATACTGGCCCTCTACTATCAGGAACTCTGTGAACAGTACGATCTCAAGATATATATAGATACGGACAATGATATCAGGCTTATGCGCAGGATAATTCGCGATATCAGGGAGAGGGATCGAACACTGGAATCTGTGAAAAAGCAGTATATCTCGACGGTTAAACCGATGCACGAGCAGTTTGTGGAGCCGAGCAAATCCAAGGCAGATATTATAATTCCCCATGGAGGCCTGAATGACATAGCCAATGATCTGCTGCTGGAGAAGATAAGAGGCCATCTCCTCTCCGGAGACAGAGAATACAGGTTAGAGAAGGAGATAGAAGGAAATTAATATAAAAATATGGAAAAATAGAGGATATTTCTTCTGAAGGTAGAAATATATATCATCTCTTATGATGGGGTGATATATATGATAGATCTCAGGGAAAGATACTGGCCCCTGCTCGTGGTGGTGGCAGTGATAGCTTTCTGGCTGGGCAGAAATGGGTTATTTCTTTTTTCAGAAAACACAGGAGAGGAGACTGTTTTACGGCAGCAGCAGAGCGCGGAGGATAGAGGCGATGATCAGGACGGCGAGGAGCTCATAACAGTACATATCGCCGGTGAGGTGGAAAATCCCGGCGTTTACAGACTGCCGGCGGGCTCCCGGACTGTGGATGCCATCCTGGCTGCCGGCGGTGAGAGCTCCAGTTCCAATCTCAATGAGGTGAATTTAGCCCGCATCATTATCGATGGAGAGCGGATATTCATACCGGGGGTTTCCGCTTTTTCTGCTGTCCCCCCTCTTTCCGATCAGCCTCAGGTTGGGGGAGGATCATCACGGGAAGCGATCTCCCCTGCTGAAGGGGTTTCCCGAATAGATATTAACAGCGCTGACATTGAACAGCTCATCGCACTTCCGGGTATAGGAGAGGTAAGGGCTGCTGATATTATCAGCTACCGGGAAGAGATCGGGAGTTTTTCCAGTGTGGAGGAGATTATAGATGTACCCGGGATTGGAGAAGTGACACTGGATAATTTGAGAGAGCTCATAACGGTGAATTAAGGTGAGGAAATGGATCAAAACACATCCACATTTCTGCCTGTTTCTTCTGGTCATCATACTGCTGGAAGCTCTCCGCCTGGGCGGACTGCTGATATTTTTATCTCTCATGTTTTTGCTGCTGGCCCGGTTCGAATTTTTCCCGCCCGCGGCAGACGGCATCTCCACCCAGGTTGAAGAATTCAGAAAAGAGCATACCGGACCGGGTCCGCTGATGGCCTGTTATTTTCTGATGGTTATTTTTGTTATGGTTCTGCGCTGGAATTTTCTTTCTGAATTTTCCCTGTCTCCGGCCTTTCTGGGGCTTTTACGGGAATACCTTGCCGGTCTATTCTGTGAATATTATCCCCGGGACAGGGCCAATCTGCTCAGAGCTCTGCTGCTGGGTGAGCGGGGATTGAACCCCGAAGCGGAGGGTCTTCTGCGCCGGGCTGGTGCCGGGCACCTCCTGGCTCTTTCCGGCCTTCATGTCGGCTATATATCGCTTTTTTTGAACTTTTTCTTTGACCGAACCGCCAAACTGAGCGGATTTAAATTTATCCGGTATCTGTCCCTGCCCCTGCTGGCAGGCTATATTCTGCTGGCGGGCTCCAGCCCCTCACTGCTGAGGGCGGGTATAATGTGTATAGGCTGGATTCTGCTCTCGTCCAGAAGGAAAAAGACGTCTATGCTCAATATGCTGGGACTGGCGGGAATAATCATTCTTTTTATCGATCCCGGACATCTTCAGATGATGAGCTTTCAGCTCTCATTTATGGTGGTGCTGTCGCTGATAATATACCTGCCGCTTCTGCGTGGATTGCTGCCACTGCCGCTCGCTCTGAGTCTGGCCGCTCAAATCGGATCGATTCCCCTGCTTCTGCAGCTTACCGGCAATTTGAATTTAAATGGTCTGGTGGCCAATCTCATCCTGATACCCCTGCTGGGGCCTGTAATATTTATCAATATAATGTTCTTGATAACGGCTCCGCTGAGCACGGCTCTGGCCGGGGTTCTGTCCGCGGCTGGAAATTTTATTATATCTCCCTTTTTGTTTCTGGCCGGCCTTCTGGCCGGATTACCCTTTATATATGAATCCTCGATCTTTGCGGCTGAGAATCCGGGGTTCGACGGAGAATTTTTTGTGGACGGACCCCTTTTGGCCCTTTATCTGCTGCTTTTTACGGCACCGTATATGAGACGGAAGCCCTCTGTATTCTGGCTGGATAACTCCGGCAGAAGAGGTTTCAATCTTCGCTGTCTGCTCTGGATTTTGCTTATGTTTTATTTCATCTATAGTATCGTATCGACCTATAGCTGAGCAATTTACAGCCTGTGTGAGGTGGTGTAAGATGGATATAGATGAGCTCCTGCAGAGAGAGCATGAGGAACTTATGGATTTTTATCTGCTGGTGAGCGAGGAAAAACATCTGATACAGAATCTGCTCTCCCGCCTGAAGGAGAGGCTCCTGCCCGGGGAAGAGGATAAGTTCAGCCTGATCAAACTGGCGGAGGAAGAAGATGGTTTCTGGCAGGATTTCAAGAGATCGGTGAAAACGGTTAATATGCTCCAATCCTTCAAATTTATTGAGGTGGAGTGCAGCCAGCTTTTTAAAACTTCCACGGCAGATGATGACAGACTGGTTGAACTCATTGATAATATCCCCTCAGGTGTGGCAGTATTCTGCTGGTTTATCGATGAGAGGGGCGGGGGAGCGGATGGCCGTCTTAAGACCGTGAATAAAGTCAAGAAGAAAGGCAATTATCTGGAGCTGGAGGTTCCCCGCTACAGCAAGCTCGATGACTGGATAAAAGAGCAGTTTGCCGAATACGATAAGCAGCCGGGCAGGGATCTGATCAAATCGCTGGAATATCTCTTTGACAATAAGCTGGAGGCCTTAAAACAGGAGATTGAAAAAATTATAACTCTCAATTACGAGAAAGATAGAATTCTACTAGATGACTGCCGGGAGATTCTGAGCAGGGAGGGTATTCTGGCCGATCAGGTCATTTTTGAGCTGATAGACAGCTGGGCTGAAGATGAGAGTGAGGAGGCTGTGAAACTCTACAGACAGCTGATCAAAGAAGGCAGCAGCCCCCTCTACATCATATCGATGATACAGAGGCAGCTGAGGCTTCTGCTCTCCGTTAAAGAACTGCAGAAAAGAATGAGCGGTCATCGGGAGATAGCGCGTGAGCTGGAAGAGCATCCCTATCCCATAAAAAAATGCCTAAAACAGCAGCGCAAATACGACCGGGAAGAACTGATCGCCTATCTCAGAAGGCTTCTGGAGGCCAACCGCAGAATTGTCAGAGGAAAATATGTCGATCAGAAGGATCCGGTGGAGGATTTTCTGCTGGGACTTTGAGCACCGCGGCTGCAAACTGGCAGAAGAAATTGCAGGAGATAATGAAAAAAGCTTATCCTTTCCAGGATAAGCTTTTTTGGCGGTATCGAGATATCATGATGGGCGGAAAAAGAGCGGTAAAATTTTATTCTTCTTCTGCGCCGAACTCCTCGTTGAACATTCTATGCAGTTTGGATTTGCGGCGTGCGGCCCGCTTTTCCGGCAGTATGTTGCGGCCGGCTGCCCTGTCGAGTATTTTAAAGGCATGTGAGAGAGCTTTTTTAGCTTCCTCTCTGTCACCCTGAGAGAGTTTTACCTCAAAATTTCTGATAGCATCTTTGAGTGAGGTTCTCCACTCCCGGTTATATTCTGCATTTCTTTCTTTGACTCTGATGCTTTTTTCCGTATTGATTTTGAGTGTTGGCATATTTTGCAGCACCTCCCTAACAGTGATTCAGATTTAATTTTACCAGACAATATCTTTAAATGCAAACTATAAATTTTTGCGAGCCAGAATCTGAGGAGGCATTATAATGGTTGAACAGAGCAGGATAAGAAATTTTTGTATAATAGCACATATAGATCACGGTAAGTCCACACTGGCTGATCGCATTCTGGAGATGACAGAGATGGTGGAAGAAAGGGATATGAAGGATCAGTTTCTGGACAGCATGGACCTTGAGCGTGAACGGGGAATTACGATCAAAGCTCAGGCCATCACCATCCCCTATGATGGTTACAAACTCAATCTCATCGATACACCGGGCCATGTTGATTTCACCTATGAAGTTTCCAGGAGCCTGGCCGCCTGTGAGGGGGCTCTGCTGGTTATCGATGGTGCTCAGGGTGTGGAAGCCCAGACACTGGCCAACATATATCTGGCCTGGGAGAATGATCTCAAAATTATTCCGGTCATTAACAAAATGGATCTGGAAGCCGCCGATGCCCAGGCTGTGAAAGAGCAGCTGATCGAACTGGGCATCGAGCCGGATGATGCCATTCTGGCCAGCGCTAAAAAAGGAGAAGGAATCGAAGAGATACTGAAAACGGTGGTGGAGAGAGTTCCACCTCCAACCGGCCAGGAGGATGAATCGCTCAAGGCTCTGGTCTTCGATTCCATCTACGATTCCTACCGCGGTGTCATTCCCCATATCAGAGTGGTCGATGGCTCGATCAAACCGGGTGATAAGATCTGGCTTATGGCCAGTGAGAAGGAATATGAGGTGGAGGAGGTGGGGATATTTACACCGGCCATGCAGGAGACTGAACGGCTCAGGCCCGGTGAGGTCGGATATCTCATTGCCAACATCAAAGATGTCCGCAACTGCCGTGTGGGAGATACCATAACCCGCTCCGACAAACCGGCTCAGAGCCCACTGCCGGGCTATAAAGAGGTCAAACCCATGGTCTTCTCCGGACTGTACCCCACCGATAACGATGATTACAGCGTGCTGGAGGATGCCCTGGAAAAACTGCAGTTAAACGATGCCGCCCTCTCCTTTGAGCCCGAGAGCTCGGCCGCGCTGGGCTATGGCTTCCGCTGTGGTTTTCTGGGGCTTCTGCATATGGAGGTGGTGCAGGAGAGGCTGGAAAGAGAATATGATCTCGATCTGATAACAACAGCTCCCAGTGTGGTTTACAGGGTTACCACCACAGATGGCGGTGTGCTGGAAGTCGACAATCCCGCCCTCTTTCCCGAACGCAATGAGATCGAGAAGGTGGAAGAACCCTATGTGAGGGCCCAGATAGGTGTTCCAGATGATTATATCGGCTCTGTCATGGAGCTCTGCGAGAACAATCGGGGTGAGTTTGTGGAGATGGAATATCTGGACAGACAGCGGGTAATTCTGGAGTATGATATGCCGATGAGCGAGATAATAACCGACTTCTTTGATCGCCTGAAATCCTGCAGCCAGGGCTATGCCACACTTGATTATGAGAGGCTGGGCTACAGGGAGGAGGAGCTGGTCAAACTCGATATTCTGGTCAACAAGGACCCTGTCGATGCTCTCTCCCTGATTGTGCCCCGGGATGAGGCCGAAAAGAGGGGCAGATATGTCATCAAAAAGCTCAAGGATAAGATACCGCGTCAGCTCTTCGAGGTGCCGCTGCAGGCGGCTATCGGCAGCAATGTGGTGGCAAGGGAGAATATACCGGCCCAGAAGAAGAATGTGCTGGAGAAGTGTTACGGCGGGGATGTGAGCAGGAAGAGAAAGCTTCTGGAAAGGCAGAAAGAGGGCAAAAAACGCATGAAGCAGGTCGGTGAGGTCGATATACCCCAGGAGGCATTTATGGCGGTTTTAAAGAGGGATGATTCCGATTAATAGCTCAGGCCTGTATTTTCATATCCCCTTCTGCCGCTCTAAATGCAGCTACTGCGATTATTATTCACTCTCCGGCAGGATAGACAGGCGGGAAATATTCCTGGAAATGCTGATAGAGGAGATGAGAATGAGGGCGGAGAAGGCATATTCCGGCTTTGAGAAGGAATCTACTTTTTCCACAGCATATCTGGGCGGGGGCACCCCCTCTCTGCTGGAACCGCAGATGGTTGCAGAGATCATCAAAGAGGCCGGGAAAAATTTCAACCTTGTCGAGACACCCGAGATAACGATGGAGGTAAATCCTGCTGATCTCCAAACAGAGAAAAAGCTGCGGAGCTGGCAGGATGCCGGTGTGAACAGGTTCAGCCTGGGTCTGCAGTCTCTGCGGCCGGAGGAGCTTGATATACTGAATAGAGGCCATGATCGCCCCATGGCTCTGGAGGCTCTCAGGCTGATGTCAGAGGAGGCTGACAATTTCAGTGCCGATCTGATCTATGCCCTCCCCAATCAGAGACCGGAAGAATTTTTTGCCTCTCTGGATGAGCTTCTCAGCTTCAATCCCCATCACCTCTCCGTTTATCGTCTGGAGATAAAAAAAGGGACTGATCTGAAAGAAGAGGTGGAAGAGGGCC
>CAYXAK010000045.1:8693-15457 GCA_964462585.1 uncultured Halanaerobiaceae bacterium | reverse complement strand
TCTTTCCGGCACTGCTGATCGCACTTTTCATGCAGGCAGTTCTGTTCCAGCACGGGGGGCTCACCGTGCTGGGAATAAACCTGATAAATGTTGCACTTCCCGCCGTCCTGGTTGGCTATGTATTCAGAAGGATCTTCACAAACAGGGAAGCCGATGAAAGGCTGTGGGGAATAGCCGCGGCTCTCGCCGGGGGGCTGGCCGTCCTGCTCACGGCTCTTCTGGTTGTTTTAATACTTGTCACCTCCGATGCCAGCGCCTTTTCTGAGGTGGCCGGTGTGATCTTCATATCTCATCTTCCCGTCGTGGTCCTGGAGGGGATGCTGTCCGGAGCGGTTGTGGTATTCCTGCTAAAGGTAAAACCTGAGATACTGACTCAAAAGCGCGTATCACAGCTGAGCTAGTTAGAAAAGAGAGGATGAATAAAATAAAGAGGGGCTGACTTCTATGATAGCCGTTGAATTTAATTCAGGGGAGAGCTTTATTCACAGGCTGGATCCGCGCCTCAAAATAATAATCCTGGTCATGCTGGCCTCGGTCACGGCTGCAGGCAGCAATATCTTTATGCTGGCACAGGCTCTGGGATTTTCTGTTCTGCTCATTCTGGCTGCAGGCCTGGATATCCGGGAAGTTTTCAGGCGTCTTACACTCATGAACGTTTTTATAGCCGGCATATGGCTGCTGGTTCCCTTTACCTATCCGGGAGAAGTTCTTTGGGAAATTGGCCCCCTGCAGATGACAGCGGCCGGCCTGGCCTATGCACTGAGGATAACCCTCAGGTCCAATGCCGTCATGCTGGCTGTTTTTGCCCTCCTTTCAACCTCATCTGTTTCCTCTCTCATGCAGTCATTTGCTTATTTCCATCTTCCCAAAAAACTCATATATCTGTTCTTCTTTGTATATCGTTACATATTTGTGCTGGGAGATGAGTTTGGCAGCCTGCAGAATTCTATCAGGGCCCGGGGATTTAAAGCCAGAACTTCACTCCACAGCTACAGGATATATGCTTTTTTGATAGGTATGCTTCTGATCCGCAGTTATGAGCGTTCGACCCGGGTTTATAGAGCCATGCTGGCCCGGGGTTTTAAAGGGGAATTTTATGTAAAGGATGAGCTGAAAATTTCTTCTAATGATCTGCTGGCATTTTCATTCAGCATTCTGTTTCTGGTCTTATTTTTTGTCCTGGAATACATAGTGGCTATCTGAGTCCGGAAAGCTCAAAAAATCAAAACTGGCTCCGGAAATCCATGAGAATACGGGGACAGCGAAGGGAGGTCGTATAGACCATGATGAAAAAAAGCAGAGGTCTTCTGCTGGCAGCAATTTTTATAACGGCGATAACGGCAGCTGTGCTGGTGCTGATGCCCTCTGAAGTTTCAGCCCACAGAATGCTCATAGAGGAAATATCAGAGGGGAGTGTGGAGGTCGGCTTCGATGATGGCACCCTGGCTGAAAATGTGGATATAAGGCTGTATGACGCAGAGGAAAATGTGATCGATGAAGGGATAACCGATCAGGAAGGCATCTATGAATATGATAGCGATCTGGATGTGGAGCGCGTAGTTGCTGAGGATGATATGGGACACAGAGCAGTTTTACTTCAGGGTGAATCAGGTGAAGAAGAGGGGTTTATTCAGTCTCAACCTGTCTGGCTCAGAACCGCGGCAGGTGTGGGGGTTTTGTTATTGACGGCTGTAATGAGCAAATACTTCAAAAAAGATAAAGGAGAGGATTGAGATGCCCAGAAATATGCCCAAAAAAATAGCTCTTGCTCTGGTGCTTTCAGTATTAATGCTGTCATTTTATGCGGCCTGGATGGCCGGAGAGAGTACGGCCCATGAAATTATACTCGATTTTCCCCGGGAGGCGGAAATCGGAGAGGAGATCAGTATAGATATCACCTACGGTCATTTTCCGGATGAATACGATCCCGGGCATTCCTTTTATGATGAGCTGGAAAATGGTGAGCTTAAGGTCATAGAGCCGGACGGCAGCGAAGAGGAGCTGGATTTCACCAGAGGGGAGGAGACCTATCACGCCGATTATACACCGGCCGCAGAGGGGATTTACTGGTTTACCTTCACCAGCACGCGCCCCGTAGTCGATAGGACCGATGATGGTGATGGCAGGCAGCTGCGCTATTATGATGCCAAAGCCCCCCTGCTGGTCGAAAGTGAGGGCGGGGCCTTCACCATTCCTGCAACCGATCTGCAGGTTGAGGTTGTTAGTGAGGGAGAGATAGAGAACAATGTCGATGAGGACATTTCTCTGCAGGTTAAATACGGTGATGAGCCGGCGGCAGATCAATCCCTGACATTTGTGGGCCCCGGGGAACAGGCTCAAACCGAAACCACAGATGAAGAGGGCATGTTTACCTTCAGCCCTGATAGAGAGGGGCTGTGGTTTCTGCACATAAGCAACCTGACTGATAGAGATCAGGAAGGGGAATTTCGGGGAGAGGAATACGATAGAGTTCGCTACAATTCAGCCCTCTATCTGGAGATCGAGGAGGAAAAAGGCTTTTTTGAAAGTCTTTTTGATTGATCTGAACTGGTCTGCTGATCCGAACCGGTCTGAGGTTATCTCTAACCGGAATTAGAACACATAACTCTGGAGGATAAAATGGAACGGATAATTGAGGTAAAGAACCTTTCCTATACCTATGATGATGGGACCGAAGCTCTGGAAGATGTCAGTTTTTCTGTGCAGCCCAATTCCCGTGTGGCCGTTATGGGGCCCAATGGTGCCGGCAAATCCACACTGCTTTTTCATCTCAATGCTCTTTATCTGGCCCAGGAAGGTGAAATCCGGGTAAAATCCCGGAGAGTATGTGAGGAGAACAAGGAGTGGGTGAGGCAGAATGTGGGGCTGGTCATGCAGGACCCGGATGATCAGGTGTTCTCTGCCAGCGTATTTGAGGATGTGGCCTTCGGACTGGTCAATTTTGGCTGGCAGGACAGAGCTGAGATAGAGCACAGGGTCAAATGGGCCCTGGAATCTCTAAACATATATGATCTGAAAGATAGACCTCCCCATCACCTCAGCTACGGCCAGAAGAAAAGAGCTGCTCTGGCCGGTGTGCTGGCAGTCGATCCCGGCATAATAATATTTGATGAACCACTGGCCCATCTCGACCCCGGCGGCCAGAGCAATTTAAAGGATATACTCAGGGATCTCCAGGCAGAGGGCAAAACCCTGATAACGGTCACCCATGATGTTGATTTTGCCTGCAGCTGGGCTGACAGGATAATTTTGCTGAAAAACGGCAGCCTTGTCGGTGAAGGGGGCAGGGAAATACTGGCCGACAGCAGTCTGCTTGCCCGGGTCAATTTTTCTCCGCCGGCTGTAATCAGGCTGCTGGAGAATATGGAGAATGTAAATCTGCCGGAAGCGGCTGAACTTCCCCTGACACCGGAGGAGACTGCAGATTATCTGGACGGCCTGATGGAGTAGGCTTTATGGAGTAAATCATATCCCCCGGTCTGTTCTTGATAATTAATACTATGAATATGAAATATTTAGACTGCTAATCAATTCAGGAGGTGGAGAAATCGTGGAGAAAAAAGGCATAATCGTACTGGCCCACGGCAGCCGTGCTGAAAGAGCCGATAATGTTCTGAGCAGCCTAGTCGATAAATTTAGCAGTGAGGTGGACTATGAGTATGTGGAAAGAGCGGCAATGGAGCTGACCGAGCCCACACTGGCTGATAAAGTGGAGGATCTGGCCGGCAGGGGGGTTGAAAAAATAATAGTTCTGCCCCTGTTTCTTTTCCCCGGCATTCACGTGCAGGAGGATATTCCGGCAATGATGGAAAAGCTGGAAGAGAACTATCCCCGGATAGAATTTAAACTGGGCGAGATAGTGGGCGATGATGACAAACTGGTCGATATACTTAAAGACAGGCTGCGGGAGGAGGAAGAGGATAAGTGAGTGAGCTGCTGACAGATCCCGGTAAGATCGAGGAGAAGAGCTTTGAGATCATCGAAGGTGTGCTGGCAGAATATGACCTCTCCGGGCCGGAAAAGGATATAGTCTATCGGGCAGTACATGCGACTGCGGATTTTGATATAGCCGAAGTTATAGAAATCTCAGAAGGAGCTTTAAGTTCGGGCCTGGAAACACTCCGCGCCGGCGCCAAAATCATCACAGATGTAAATATGCTGAAAGCGGGCATAACTGCCGGCAGAATGGAGGAGCTGGATTATGAGATCGAGTGTTTTATAGCCGAAGATGAAGTGAGAGAGCGGGCCAGGGAAAAATCCATAACCCGCTCCATGATGAGCATGAGAAAAGCCGCGGAGATGGAGGGCAGCAAGATTTTCGTCATAGGAAACGCCCCCACAGCCCTGGCGGAGCTGATAGATCTGGTGGAAGCGGGAAGAGCTGAGCCCGGCCTGATTGTGGCCACACCGGTGGGGCTGGTAGGAGCCCGCCGGGCCAAGGAAAAGCTGCTGGAACTGGATACACCCCATATCACCATCAGGGGCAAGAAGGGCGGCACTGCCGCAGCTGCGGCTATCATGAACGCCCTCATCTATCAATGAGCTCTGAAGAGCTGCCCGCCCTGCAGGAAATAAATAAGGAAAGGGAGGAAAAACTGGGTTTTACCACCGGCAGTGCTGCTGCAGCTGCCGCCAGGGCTGCGGCTCTGATGCTCAAAGAGAAGGAGAAGATCTCCAGGGTTGAGCTGGCCACACCTGCTGGAATCAAGCTGCAGCTGGAGGTTGTGGATCCCTGGCTGGATGAGGGCGCGGCTTCTGCTGCAGTCATCAAGGATGCCGGCGATGATCCCGATATCACGGATGGGATCAGGATAGAAGCTCATCTGCAGGAAAAAGCAGATATCGAGGGTGTGCGGATAGAGGCCGGTGAGGGTGTGGGCACGGTTACAGAGCCGGGGCTGGCTGTGGAGGAAGGCAGGCCGGCTGTAAATCCCGTTCCCCGGCGGATGATAGCAGAGGAAGTGAAAAAAATTCTTTTGAGTGAAGAAAGAGACGGGAAGGCGGATTGGGGATACGAGGTCATAATATCGGTTCCGGAAGGTGAAGAGGTGGCCGGGAATACCTTCAATCCCCGGCTGGGGATCGCAGGCGGCATATCAATTCTGGGCACCACCGGCATAGTGGAGCCCATGTCCGATAAGGCCTATAAGGACTCGCTGGCCCTAAAAGTCTCCCAATCTGTGGCCTCGGGAAGGCGCAGGCTGGTGCTGGTCTTCGGCAATTACGGCCGCAGTGAGGCCGACAGGCTGGGTTTTGCCGATGATAGAGTGGTGCGCATGAGCAATTATGTGGGCTTTATGCTGGAAAAATGCTGTGAGAACGATGTGGAGGAGATACTTCTGCTGGGCCATCTCGGCAAGCTTATCAAAGTGGCGGCCGGGATCTTCAATACTCACAGCAGTATCGCTGATGCCCGGCTGGAAACACTGGCAGCCCATACTGCGGCACTGGGGGGCAGCCAGGATCTTATTAGGGAAATTTTAAATTCCTCCAACACCGAAGGGGCAGCAGAGATCATCAGAGAAGCGGAGAAAGAAGAGGTCTTCTCCGTGCTGGCAGAAAAGATAGTGGAACGGGTGGAGGAACGCTGTGAATGCGAGATGAATACAGCCGCTGCGCTCTTTTCAAGGGAATGCGGTATTCTGGGGGCAGCGGGTGATTCAGAACTTGTGAGCAAAAAGAAAGGGCTGAAACAATATGTCAGATAATGCAGATGAAGCAGGTATTGTCATAGGGGGCATAGGTCCCGGCAGCAGAGATTATCTGCTGCCCGCCGTGAAAAGGCGGGCAGCAGAATCACAGCTTTTGCTGGGAAGCCGCCGGGCTTTGGAGCTTTTCTCTCACCTCGATAAGAAAACGGTGGAGATAACAGCTGATCTGGCCCGGGTAGAAAAGGTTATCGCAGAAAATTACAGAGAGGCAGGGGTTATGGTTTTAGTATCCGGTGATCCCGGCCTTTACAGTCTGGCCTCTTATCTGCGCCGGAACTTCCCGGAGGAGGAGCTGGAGATAATACCGGGGGTAAGCTCGATGCAGCTGGGCTTTGCCCGGGCCCAAATGTCCTGGCATGATGCTCATTTTATCAGTCTGCACGGCCGCGACGAATTTTCCCGGCTTAAAGGGCTGGTAGAAGCCGGGGAGAAGGTAGGTGTATTTACTGATGGGGAGAATACCCCGGCGGTTATCGCCGGCAGACTGCTGGAGGCCGAAGTCGAGGACCGCAGAACCACTGTAGCAGAAAATCTCTCCTATGAGGAAGAAAATCTGGTGACCGTTCGGCTTTCACAGCTGACCGGGCGCGAGTTTGCCGATCTGAATGTTATGTTGATACATGGTGAGGGTGATGCTGATGGGTGACAAAAACCGGGAACATAATTCCAGAGCAGATTATTATCATTTAATTCCCGGCATACCTGACGAGGAGTTTATCAGGGGAGATATCCCCATGACCAGAGAGGAGATAAGAGCTGTTGTCCTCTCCAGGCTGATGCTGGCGAAGGATCATGATTTCTGCGATATCGGTGCCGGCACCGGTTCTGTGACGGTGGAGGCGGCGATTAAGGCTCCCGCCGGCAGCATCTATGCGGTGGAAAAGAGAGCGGAAGGGATGGATTTGATCGCAGAGAACCTGAAAAAGTTCGGCTGTGATAATGCAAAGCTGATCGCAGGGGAGGCCCCGGAAGCCCTGGCCGACCTTCCCCGCTTTGACAGGGTTTTTATCGGCGGCAGCGGCGGCCGGCTTCCGGAAATTCTGGATTTTCTGG
>CAYXAK010000045.1:6114-8593 GCA_964462585.1 uncultured Halanaerobiaceae bacterium | reverse complement strand
AGGGTTTTTATCGGCGGCAGCGGCGGCCGGCTTCCGGAAATTCTGGATTTTCTGGAAGGCGGACTCAAACCCGGGGGTAGAGCTGTCATCAATGCCATTACCATGAATACACTCACTTCAGCCTGGCGGGAGCTCAGAAAAAGAGATTATAAAACCGAGATTATCCAGGTGAGCTGTACCAGAACAAAGAATGTGAAGGACTACGATATGTTCGACAGTTCGATCCCGGTCTTTATCATTACAGCCCGGGACGGCGGAGAGGAGATGTGATCTGGATGACCGGAAAACTTTACGGTGTGGGTGTAGGACCAGGGGATCCCGGTCTATTAACATATCAGGCGGGGTCTGTGCTGGAAAAAGCGGATGTCATCTGTCCGGCTGCAGCCGCCGGTGATAAGGAGAGCCTGGCTCTGAAGATCGCGGGAGAAGCTGTCGACATTTCCGGGAAAATCGAGAAGCTCATATTCCCCATGACCTCCGATGAAGAGGAGAAAAAACGGGCCTGGCAGAGAGCAGGTGAGAAAGTCATCCGCCATCTGGAAAAAAGCCGGGATGTTGTCTTCATCACACTGGGAGACCCCCTGCTCTACAGCACCTATATATATCTGCTGGAGGAGATTAAAGATAGAGATAGAAGTTATCCCGTGGAGACGGTGCCGGGCGTAACGGCTGTTACCGGCTGTGGCAGCAGCCTCAACCTCCCGCTGGTAAGGGGGGAGGACAGGTTGGCGGTGGTTCCGGCCCCTTCCTCAGAGATGGCAGGTTTCAGGGAGGAGCTCGTGGATATTCTGGCGGAGTTTGAGACGGTTGTCATTCTCAAACCCTCCCGCAGATTTGCTCAGCTCAAAGAGATTCTCCAGGATTTAGATCTGCTCTCACAGGCTGTGCTCATCTCCCGCTCGGGCCGAGCCCGGGAGAGAATTGCAGCTGAGAGGGAACTTCTGGATATTGAAGAAATAGATTATCTTTCCACACTCATTATCACGGATAAACGCGGCAATTTTCCCCGGAAAGGAGATTAAAAGATGGGTAAAGTCTATTTTGTCGGTGCAGGTCCGGGAGATCCGGAGCTGCTGACGGTCAGGGGCAAAAAACTGCTGGAGGCGGCTGATCTGGTCATCTATGCCGGCTCACTTGTCAATCCCGAACTGCTGGATTATACCGATGAGGCTGAAATATATGACAGTGCGGGGATGGATCTGGATGAGATCATGGAGAAAATCGAGGCTGCCCTGGAGAGAGAAGATCTGGTCGTCAGACTCCACACAGGCGACCCCGCTCTCTACGGTGCCCTGCAGGAGCAGATCGATTATCTAAAGAAGCGCGATATCACCTGTGAGATTATACCGGGTGTCAGCTCCTTCCAGGCGGCGGCCAGCACACTGGGCCGGGAATTCACACAGCCCGATGGTCCCCAGACTCTTATCCTGACCAGGATGGAGGGGAGAACACCGGTTCCGGAGAGCGAGAGCCTGGAGCGGCTGGCCTCACATAATACCTCCATGGCCATATTTTTGAGCGTGCATATGATAGAAGAAGTTGTGGAAAAGCTGCAGAAAGAATATCCCGCCGATACGCCGGCGGCGGTGGTGGAAAAAGCTTCCTGGCCGGAGGAAAGAGCGGTAAGGGGCAGGCTGGATAATATCGCCGGCCGGGTAAAGAAAGCGGGAATAGACAGCACCGCCCTCATACTTGTGGGGGAGTTCATAGAAGGCGAACACGGCAGATCAAAGCTCTATGACAGCAGCTTCAGCCACGGTTACAGAGAGGGAGACAGCTCTTGAAGCTGGCGGCAGTGGCGGTAACTCCTTCCGGCCGCAGTCTGGCCCGATACCTGCAGTCTCAGCTGGATGGGCTCGATATTTACCTGCCGCCAAAATTCAGCCCGGAGAACGAAAACTCTGCAGCAGCTGACGGAGTGGCAGCGGACACCTCTCGGGAAAGCAGATCCGCCGGGCCAGTCGAATATTTTTATCGGGGATTTCTGGGCGAGAAGATAGGCGAGCTGATGGCAGAGTATGAGGGTATAATCTGCATCATGGCCCTGGGCATAGTGGTGAGAACAGTATCACCCTGGCTTGAGGATAAACGCACCGATCCGGCTGTGGTTGTGGTCGATGAGGCCGGCAGATACGCAATAAGTGCCCTCTCGGGACATGTGGGCGGTGCCAACAGATTGAGCCGGCAGGTGGCCTCTATTCTGGAGGCAGAGGCTGTGATCACCACAGCCACAGATGTCCGGGGCAGGCTGGCCTTCGATCTGCTGGCAGAGGAGCTGGGCTGGCAGCTCAGGCCTTTTGAAAGCCTGAAGAAGGCCAACTCCGCCCTGTTGAGCGATGATATTAAGATAGAGATATGGTGTGAGAGAAGTGAATACAGGGATTTGATAACAGCCTTAGACGGGGAGAAAAAACCGGAACTCAGCCTGCTGGAAGAAGATGTGAGGCTCAAAGATTTCAGCCCCTCCGGAGAAAATTTG
>CAYXAK010000045.1:1582-6014 GCA_964462585.1 uncultured Halanaerobiaceae bacterium | reverse complement strand
AGGCGAGGGGTATTTGCAGGAGAAAAGAGAAAATGGACGCTTAATTCAGCTCATACCGGGCAATCTCATAGCGGGCATCGGGGCCAGGCGCGGTATAGAAAAGGAAAGAGTGCTCGGGGCCCTAAAGAAAGCTCAACAGGAACTGGAACTCAGACCGGGGGCTTTTAAAGCCCTGGCTACAGCCGATATCAAGGCAGATGAAGAGGGCATAAAAGGGGCTGCTGGAGATTTAGGGCTGCCCCTGCAGGTTATCGATCGGGAGGGTATAGTTCAGGAGCTCGAGAGGTCAGAAGAAATTTACAGCACATCAAATTTCGTAAAAGAAAAAATAGGAGTTGGTGGAGTATGCGAACCGGCAGCGATGGCAGCGGCGGAAAAAGGAGATTTGATTTTGAGCAAGAGAGCTTTTCAGGGTGTGACGATAGCTGTGGTGGAGGATCTCTCCATGTGATCGGTATCGGCCCCGGTGATATAGAACATATGAGCCTCAAAGCCTATCATCTTCTGCAGGAGGTGGAGGTCATTGCCGGCTACAGCACCTATATGGAGCTTGTGGAACCACTGCTGGAGGATGACCAGGAGAGAATAGTCAGCGGTATGGGCCAGGAGAAGAAAAGAGCCGGAAAGGCCATAGAAAGAGCTGAAGAGGGCAGTTCGGTGGCCGTCATCAGCAGCGGTGATCCCGGCATCTACGGTATGGCCGGGCTCGTGCTGGAAATGCTCGAGGAACGGGAAAGCGATCTGGAAGCTAACATCCTCCCGGGAATAACAGCGGGAAATGCAGCGGCAGCCAGCCTGGGAGCACCACTCATGCACGACAGGGCGGTGATCAGCCTCAGCGATCTTTTGACACCCTGGGAGAAGATCGAGACCAGGCTGAAAAATGCGGCTGCAGCCGATCTAATAGCTGTGCTCTATAATCCGGCCAGCAGTCAGCGCCGGGAACATATTAAGATAGCGCGCGATATTTTTACTGAGTATCGTTCCGGGAAAACACCGGTGGGCATTGTGAGAAGTGCCAAAAGGGGCCGGGAGGAAAAAACTATCACCGATCTTGAGCATATGCTCGATTATGAGATCGATATGCTCACAGCGGTCATTATTGGAAATTCCAGGACATTTGTGGCCGGAGCCGGATCTGGAGCGAGGCCCCAAAAAAGTGCCAGGATGATAACACCCAGGGGTTATGAGCTGTGATTATGGTGCTGGGAGGAACTGAGGAGGCGCGCCTGATAGCAGAAAAGCTGGCTGATGATATGGAAATTCTGGTCACGGTCACCAGTTCCTATGGTGCCGGCCTGCTCTCCGGCTGTGATGTGGAAGTTATACAGCAAAAATTCACAGCTGAGAGCCTGTCTGAATTGTTAAGGGATAGTGATATAGATATGATAATCGATGCCACACATCCCTTTGCCTCGGAGATCACCTCACTGGCCCTGGATGTCTCCGGTGATCTGAATGTCGAATATATCAGATTTGAAAGGCCGCGGGTGGAATATCCGGCCGATGTGAGTGTGGTGGAGGTCGAAGATTATGAGGAGGCGGCTGCAGCCGCTTCCCGCCATGAGCGGATTCTGCTCACCACCGGCAGCGGTCATCTGCGGGAATTTACGGATACTTTAAAAGAGGCGGAAAGAAGGGTTTTTGTGCGAATTTTACCCCGGCCGGAATTTTTGCGCCGGACTCTGGAGAGCGGTCTTAACGCCGGGAATGTCATCGCCATGAAGGGGCCTTTCAGCCGGGAGATGAACGAGGTCATCTGCAGGGATTATGATATCGACGCTCTGGTCACAAAGGCCAGCGGCAGCAGCGGTGGAGTTAAGGAAAAACTGGAAGCCGCTGATAGAATCGGCATCCCCGTCATTTTGATCGACAGGCCGGAATTTGACTATCCTGTGAAAGTGCAGAATATGGAACAGCTGCAGGAAGGATTAAATCATTCAATATAGAATAACTTATGCAGTGGAATAAGTTGAGTAAAGGTATGGGGGTTAGATTGTGAGCAGGAAAAATGAGATTATCTGTGTGGGACTCAACCATAAAACAGCGCCTCTGGATGTGCGTGAGATGGTGGCCCTGACCACAAAGGAGCGCAGCCAGGCCGTCAGGCATCTCCGGGGGAAACACTGCAATGAAGGCAGTGTGGTGCTGGCCACCTGCAATCGCTGTGAAATCTATCTGAGCACCACCCGGCCCGATAGGAGCCGGGAATCAGCCAGACGCTATCTGCTGGAGAAAGCCCGCAGGCCGGAAGAGGTGGAGAATTCTCTCTACAGTTACAGCGGCCAGGAAGCCGTTGAGCACCTCTTTAATGTTGCCTGTGGAGCAGATTCCATGGTTAAGGGTGAGGTTGAAGTCTTAAAACAGGTGAAAGATGCCTACGGCAGGGCCTGTGAGGAAGAATGCTGTGATACATATCTGCACGAAGCTTTCAACAGAGCCCTGAAGACGGGCAAAAGAGCCCGGAGTGAGACGGAGATATCGGAGCATGCCGCTTCCATAGGTTATGCCGCGGTGGAAAAAGCCCGCAAACACCTCGGCGGCCTGGAGGACTGCAGCCTGCTGGTTCTGGGTGCGGGTGATATGGGCAGAACTGTCAGCAAAAATCTGCTGGAAAGGGGCGTTTCTTCCCCGGCCATCGCCAACCGCAGCTATGAGAGATCCCGGCGGCTGGCCGATAAGATTGGTGGCAGTGCTGTGGAGATAGAGAAGCTGCCGGAAGTCATAGGTGAGTTCGATATCATAATCAGCTGTACCGCCGCCCCCCATTATGTGATAATGAAGGATAAACACGGCCCGGCCCTGGGGGAGAGAAGCTCAGGCCAGCTGCTTATAGATCTGGCTGTACCCCGGGATATAGACCCGCAGCTTGAGAGCCTCGACGGAGTTAACCTCTATAAACTCGATGAGCTGGAGGACGTGATCGATGAAGGCCTGGAGGAAAGGGAGAGGGCTTTACAGGATGTGGCCGGTATCATAGAGGAAGAATGCAGTGATTACAGATGCTGGAAAGAGCGGAGAGAGGCAGCACCGGTTATCGCCGATCTTAAGAAAAAGGGTGAGGAGATCAGAGAGGCCGAGATGAAGAGGGCAATCAACCGCCTTGAGGAAAGCCGCGGCTCACTCACACCGGAGCAGAAGGAGATCATCGAAGAACTGAGCAGGCAGATCGCCAAAAAAATTCTGCACGATCCCGTGGTGGAGATGCAGAAACTGCTGTCAGACAGTGGCTGCGGCGAAAATGGCGAAGTTCTGGACCTTGTCTCAGAGCTCTTTAATCTGGATGATGGATCTGGCTGCTAGAACCTGGCTGATAGAAGCTAAAATAAACTAACTGTATCCTATCTATACTGGAGGAATTGTATTTTGGCAAATTATTATCCCCTTTTTCTCGATCTGGATAAAAGCTCCTGTCTGATGGTGGGCGGAGGAGAGGTGGCCGCCCGCAAAATCAGAAGCCTGATCGAGGCCGGAGCTGAGGTGACACTGGTCAGCCCTGAGCTGGCCGCAGAAACCCGAGAGCTCAAGCAGAGAGAAGAGATAATCCATCTCCAGCGCGGCTATAGTTCCCGGGATATAGAGGGACATGATCTGGTGATTGCAGCCACCTCCTCCCGCAGCACAAACCGCCGGGTATATGAGGATGCCAGGGAGAATAATATTCTGGTAAATGTAGTTGATGACAGGGAGCTCTCCAATTTTATCGTTCCGGCCCGCGTAAACCGCAGCCCGCTGCAGCTGGCTGTGTGCACGGATGGGGCCAGCCCTGCCCTATCGGCCACCATCAGAAAGAATCTGCAGGAGGAATATGGCTCAGGCTTCACCCGCTATCTTGAGCTTCTGGATGACCTCAGATCCGCGATAAAAAACAGGCTGCCCCCTGAGCGTAGAAGGCAGCTGTTTTTGGATCTGGGCGGTGAAAAAATACATGATCTGCTGAAAGACGATAGATATGAAGAGGTGCTGCGGGAAGTGAGAGATCTGCTGTCTGAGGAACCGGAAATTGAGCTGAAAGATTTAGAAGGCTTAGAAGGGAATGAGGAGATATCTTGAAGAGACAGAGCATCATAATAGGTACCCGTTCCAGCAAACTGGCTCTGGTTCAGGCCCGGGAGATACAGGAAAAACTGGAGAAAAATCTGCGGGAAGCAGGGCCTGATGTCAGGCTTAAAGAGATAGAGACCACCGGAGATAGAATTCTGGATAGACCCCTGGCCCGGATAGAGGGCAAGGGGGTTTTTCTTAAGGAGATAGAGAAGGCGCTGCTCGCAGAGGAGATAGATATGGCAGTGCACAGCCTCAAGGATGTTCCCACTGATATGCCTGAGGATCTCAGGCTGGCAGCACTGCCTCTGCGCGCAGATCCCCGCGATGTGCTGGTGGCACCAGGCTTCGGTTCGCTGGAGGAACTGCCGGAAGGTGCCGTGCTGGG
>CAYXAK010000045.1:0-1482 GCA_964462585.1 uncultured Halanaerobiaceae bacterium | reverse complement strand
CGAACTGCTGGAAGAGGAGGAGTGAATATGTCAGGAGAAGTTTTTCTGGTCGGCGGAGGCCCCGGTGATCCCGGTCTCATCACCTGCCGGGGGCGTAAGCTTTTGAACCAGGCACAGACAGTCATCTATGATCGGCTGATAGAGACCGCACTTTTAAATCATACCGATGAGGATTGTGAGTTGATATATGCCGGCAAAAAGCCGGGCGATCACAGCCTCACCCAGGTGGAGATCAATGAACTCATGGTGGAAAAAGCCAGTAAAGGAGAGAAAGTGGTCAGGCTCAAGGGTGGTGATCCTTTTTTATTTGGGCGCGGTGGTGAAGAAGCTGATCATCTTCGCCGCCACGGTGTGCCCTATCAGGTGGTTCCGGGCATCACATCTGCCCTGGCCGTCCCGGCCTATGCCGGCATTCCCGCCACGGAGAGGAATGTCTCCTCATCTGTGACGGTTATAACCGGTCACGAGGACCCCGATAAAGATGAGAGCAGCCATGAATGGGAGCATCTGGCCGGAGGTGCCGGCACACTTATATTTTTGATGGGGGTGGGCAATCTGCCCCGCATCAGCAGGAAGCTGATGGACGGGGGAATGGCCGCTGATACTCCTGTGGCCCTGATTGAGATGGGGACCTGTCCCGAACAGCGTTCATTTTTCACCACACTGGATGAGGCCGGCATGCTGGTCCGCCAGGACTGTGTTTCCCCACCGGCTGTAATTGTGGTGGGAGAGGTGGCCGGGAGAGGAAAAGCAAAGGGCTGGCGCCACAGACAGCCGCTGCGGAACCTGCGCATTCTCAACACCCGCCCCTCACACCAGAACAGAGGGCTGACGGAGATGCTGGAAGGGGCTGGAGCGGTCGTGCGGGAAGCCCCTGCCATAAATATCACAGCTCCGGAGAGCTTTGCAAAACTGGACAGGGCGCTGGAGGATATCGGCAGCTATGACTGGCTGGTCTTGACCAGCCAGAACGGTGTAAGATATTTCTGGCGGAGAATGAAGGAGCTGAAGATAGATGTGAGAAATCTGGCCGGTCTGAAACTGGCCGCCATAGGCTCCAGGACTGCCGGCAGCCTGGAGGAAAAAGGGCTTAGAGTCGACTTTGTGCCCGATGAATTTGTGGCCGAAGAGGTGCTGGAGGGTCTGCTGGCGAGAAGTGAAAGGGGAGATAAAATTCTTCTGCCCCGGACTCTCAGTGCCCGTGAGCTTCTGGCCGGAGGCCTGGAAAAAGAGGGCCGTGAGGTCGATGAGATAGAAGCTTACCGGACAGAGGCCGCTGAGCTCCCGCCTGATGTGAGCGAGGATCTGGCGGCAGGAAAATACGATCTTATAACCTTTACCAGCTCTTCCACGGCCTCCTGCCTGAAAGAGCAGCTGGAGGCGGAAGGTATCGAGGTTAACTCCGGCCTGAGAGGTGCGGCCATAGGCCCCATAACAGCTGATACGGCCCGCCGGGAAGGCTTTGAGATAGCAGCTGTGGCC
>CAYXAK010000044.1:0-15624 GCA_964462585.1 uncultured Halanaerobiaceae bacterium | reverse complement strand
TGGCTGGGCTCCTGACGCCGCTTCGGCCAAAGATCTAGTCCAGGATATGGTTTAAAGCTTAAGCCTGAATTTCCGGACAGCAGCAGAGAATTTTAGAAGCAAAGAATTCAAAGGGGGAGGCATCAAGAATATGACTGTGAGAAACCGACAGTCCAGCTATTCTGTCAAAAACGGTTTCAGTGTGGATATGTTCAGCGAAGATGAACTGCAGCAGATTCATTATGCCACACTGGAAACACTGGCCAAAATGGGTGTACATGTGACAAATGATGAGGCCCTGGATTATTATGAAGATGCCGGTGCAGATGTCAATAGAAGTAACGGCCGGGTTAAAATTCCGCCCTATATTGTCAAAGACGCCATCGATTCAGCCCCACCCGAGGTTGTGCTGGCCGGCCGTGATCCCGAACATGATGTGGTGCTGGGGGACAGCCGGGTTAATTTCACCACCTTCGGTGCAGGTGTCAAGATCTACGATTATGAAACAGGAGAGTACCGGGATACTATAAAACAGGATGTGGCCGACACCGCCCGCCTGGCCGACAATCTGGACCAGGTAGATGTCTATTCTCATGCGGTTACAGGTGGTGACTGTCCCCGGGAAAATATTGATCTGCATGAGGCGGAGGCTTTTCTGACCAATACCAGCAAACACTGCATGCATATAGACCTCACCTCCGGCGAGAACGCCAAAAAGTATTTCGAGATGGGTGCGGCCATAACAGGAGGCATGGATGAGCTGAGGGAGAGACCGATCATATCCGCCCTGGTCTGCCCCCAGAGCCCCTATGAGCTGCACGGTGAGGCGGCCCAAATCATCATCGAGTGTGCCCGGGCGGGTGTGCCCGTCAACGTGCTCTCCATGGCCATGGCCGGAGCCACCTCACCCGTGACAATTGCCGGCACACTTGTCGACCACAATGCCGAGGTACTGGCCGGCATAGTTCTGGCCCAGCTGGTCAGCAGAGGAGCACCAGTGCTCTACGGAAGCTCGACCACCATATTCGATGTGAAGGAATCGACAGCTCCTGTGGGCTCGCCGGAGATGGGCATGACAAATGCCGGTGTGGCCAGACTGGCCCGCTACTATAATCTGCCCAGCTATACTGCCGGTGGTTAGGCAGACTCCAAAAAGCCCGATGCTCAGGCAGCCCATGAGAAGACAATAACCGCCATGCTGCCAGCCATGGGCGGTTCAAATCTCATCTACGGCCTGGGAATGCTGGAACTTGGTGTTACATTCAGCTATACCCAGCTCGTTCTGGACGCCGAGATAACCAAGATGGTTAGGCGAGTCGTCCGGGGCATAGATGTAAATGATGATACTCTGGCCGTAGAGGAGATAAAAGATGTGGAACCGGGTGGTAATTTCCTCACACAGCAGCATACACTGGATTACATGCATGAGGAACAGGCCCGGGCCGATATCTTCGACCGCAAGATGAGAGAGAACTGGGAAAAGGGTGGAGGCAGAATAGCCCGGGAGACAGCCGAGGAAAGGGCCAAAGAGATTCTGGAAACACATGAGCCAGAACCCCTGGATGATGCCGTCCTGGACAGACTGCAGGAGATCAGGGACAGCGTCAAATAAACCGGGAGCTCGACATCTCCATCTCACTTGTTCTAACAGCTCAAACATGATAAAATCTTAAATACATGCTGGCATATCTGTCGGGATCTTCCGCAGTAGGGGGTGCAGAGCCATCTCTGAGATGGAAGATCTCTGACAGATTCTTGAGGAGGGTTGATCGGAATGATCACACAGGCTCTAACCCTGTGCAGCTGGGTGTAACTCCCGGACCCTCCTCCATTATATTTATATATAGCTCAATTCTGGAGGCAGTGATTATGTGTGCACAGTACAACTTTCGCAAGCGAGAAGACCTCTATAAGCTGGTAAATGAGATCAAGCTGTGGCCGGCCCGCAGCGGCAGATTGCACGGTGTGAAGGAGATAGAAAAACAGGGCGGCTATATAAGCCTGGAGCTTTACTGCGGGGAAGAGCTCAAGGTGAGAAATTCCAAAAACAGCCGCGCGGCCCGCTGGCTGCGCAACAAGATGATGGTAGAGCCCTGTTCGGGCTGTGAGGTGCCGGAATGGAAGCTGGACAAGTATTCTCAAACTTCTTTTGAGTAGGGAGGATTCATCAAATAGAGCGGATTGCGGGGGTAATAAGGAGATGGAGCTTACGCCAGGACAGAAACAGAGATTGAATGAACTGGATATATTTGCTGAGCATGAACAGGCCGGTGAGAGGGAATTCCCCTCGGCCGAGGAGCGCGATGAGTATTTCCGTCAGGTGGAAAAGAAACTGGTGGAGCTAAATCGTGAGAGGCTGCGGGATCTGACCGGCGAGAAATTTCTGCCGGAGCTGCGCCGCCTGGAGGCTGATCTGCGCGATGTGCTGCTGGAGCTGGGTTTTACCGAGGTGACAACACCTATCAGGCTGGCCCGGGGACATCTGGAGAAGATGGGCATAGATGAGGATCATCCCCTCTGGCAGCAGGTCTACTGGCTGGAGGGCGGGGATTACTGTCTTCGTCCCATGCATGCCCCTCATCTCTACAGTGTGCTGGGAAGATTTGATAAAACGCTGGAGCAGCCGATAAGCATCTTCGAGGTCGGAACCTGTTTTCGCAAAGAAACCGGGGGCCGCCGGCATCTGGCCGAGTTCAATATGCTCAACCTGGTCGAGCTGGGTCCGGTGAAGGAACCCGAAGAGCGGCTGCAGGATATAATCGCTGCGGTGATGGAAGGTCTCGAGCTGGATTACGAGCTGCTGGAGGAAGATTCTCATGTCTACGGCCAGACCTTCGATGTGGAGATAAAAGGCATGGAGATAGCCTCCGGCGCTGTCGGCCCTCACGAGCTGGATGAGCCCTGGGACATATCTGACAGCTGGGCCGGTCTGGGCCTGGGGCTGGAGAGGTTGATCATGGCCCGAGAGGGAATGAAGAACATAACCCGAGTGGGAAGAAGCCTTATATATCAGGATGGAGGGCGGCTCAATGTCTGAGGCGGAAGATATGTCTGAAGTAGAAAATATACTGGAGAGAGCCCTGGCCGGCGAGGATTTGAGCAGAGAGGAGATCTCACTGCTGCTGTCAGAGCAGCGGGAGGAGAAGCAGGAGAGAATATTCGCCGCGGCCAGAGAGATGAGAGAGCGATATTTCGGCCGGAAGGTCTTTGCCTACGGCTTTATCTATTTTTCCACCCACTGCCGCAATAACTGTCATTTCTGTTTTTACCGCCGTGACAACGACGTGAGCCCCCGCTACCGCAAAAATCCTGAGGAGATACTGCAGCTGGCCGGTGCTCTGGAGGATTCCGGTGTGCATCTTTTGGATTTGACCATGGGTGAGGATCCCCGCTATTACAGCCGGGATGATTTCTCCGGTCTCATCTCCACGGTCGAAAAGCTTCATTCCCGCACAGATCTGCCCCTGATGGCTTCCTTCGGCCGTGTGCCCGATCACATACTGAGTAAGCTGGCCGCTTCGGGTGTGGACTGGTATGCCTGCTATCAGGAGACTCATAACCGAGAGCTTTTCGAAGATCTGCGCTGTGAGCAGGATTATGACTCCCGCCTCGAAATAAAAAAAGAGGCTGCGGAGCTGGGTCTGCTGGTCGAGGATGGCATACTCCTGGGCTCGGGTGAAGCTACTGCAGACCGGGCGGAATCGATTATGATCATGAAAGAACTGGGGGTCGATCAGGGCCGGGTGATGAGCTTTGTGCCCCAGGATGGGACCCCCATGGTGGATAGAAATTCACCGCCCCGCCGCCAGGAGCTTCTGGCGATAGCCTGTCTGAGGCTGGTGCTGGGCGACAGCCTGGTGCCGGCTTCGCTCGATGTGGAGGGTATTGAGGGTCTTCTGCCCCGCCTCAGAGCCGGTGCCAATGTGATCACATCTATCATTCCCCCGGCCAGCGGTCTCAGGGGAGTATCCAACTCCAGCCTGGATATCGATGAGGGTCGGAGAAATGTCAGCGGTGTAAGAGAAGAACTTAGCCGAACCGATCTCCACCTGTCCACAGCGGCTGAGTACAGAGACTGGGTGGAGCAGAGAAAGCAAGTGAGAAAGAAGGGGTGAACCAGACTGAGTGATATAAAAGTTGCCATCATAGGCGGCGGTCTGCAGGGCATAGAGATTTCTTATCTGGCTCACCGGGCCGGATACAGCACGGTCATGGTGGATCAGAAGGAAAAGCCCCCTGCGCGGCCGCTCGTCGATGAATTCATAGAGCTGGAGGTGTGTTCCGGCACGGTATCCAGTCTGGCCTCCCTCCTGGAGAAAGCCGGTGCTGACCTCATAATACCCGCACTGGAGGATTATCCGGCCCTGCAGGAACTGTCCGCTGCTGAGGAGGAGCTGCCGGCACCTCTGGTCTTTGATCTGGCCTCCTATGAGACTACCCGCTGCAAGGAGAGCTCGCGCCAGTTCTTTCGTCAGCATTCCCTGCCACATGCCCGGGCCTGGCCCGAATCAGGACTGCCTGTTATCGTTAAACCCGCCGAGAGGAGCGGCAGTGAGGATGTCCGGCGTGCCGACAGCCGCCGGGAGCTGGAGAAGATAGAGGAGGAGTTTTCCGATGAGAAACTGGTGATTGAGGAGTTTATTTCCGGGCCGGTCTACTCCCTGGAGGTCATAGCTTATGGTGATGATATCCACCCCCTGCTGCCGACGAGGCTGGAGTTTGCTCCAGATTATGACTGCCGCCAGGTGCTGGCCGGCAGCATGATACCAGAGGGTATAGTTTCAGAGCTGGAGGATATTGCCCGGCGCTGTGCCCGGGAGCTTAAACTGGAGGGGATCATGGATATCGAGGTCATAGCCGGTGGTGAGGGAATGAAGATAATGGAGATCGATGCCCGCTTTCCCAGCCAGACTCCCGCTGCTGTCCTGGCCGCCGGGGGAATAAATATGGTTGAGAGGCTGGCTGAGCTCTATCTGGAGCTGGACTATGAGACTCCACCCGCCCGTCCGGGTACAGGTGCGGGCATCTATGAGCATATTTTAGTCCGGGAGGGTGAGATCAAAAGCCCTGGTGAGCATATTATGACAGAAGCGGATGAGCTCAAGCTGCAGGAGGATTTCTTCGGAGCCGATTACGCCATAAGCGATTATATTCCCGGCAGCAGCAGCTGGCGGGCCATACTGATCTTTGCCGGAGACAGTGCAGCAGAGGTTATGGGCCGCAGGCGTCGGACTCTGAGCAGAATAGAGCGCCGCATGGAGGATGAGCCGGAATGACAAGACTGTGCAGTGATTATGTGAGATCAATTCCCCGCACGCTCTCCAGCTATGAGAAAAAGCTTGTGAGCAGGACAGGTCTGGGCCTGCAGGAGCTGGCAGTGAGGGCGGCAGAACTGATGATGCTCGTGAGCGGCGACGGTGACGATGACGGCAGTTCTGAATGGAAAAAGAAAGAGGAGGATAATCTCTGCCGGCCTGAGGGCAGAAAAGCTGCCGTGGTGCCCATCAGTGCCGGTCAGGGTGAGATTGTGGGGTTCTGTACTGCTGTAAGCTCTATCCTCGATTTTATCGGTTTTGATGCTGCTGTTATGGATAAACCAGATGTGACCGGACTGGCCTCTGCCCTGAGTCAGAGGCGCAGTACAGTTTTTATGGCCGATGATGAAACATTTATCGCCCTCAACACAGCTCTGAACAGCTCTGTGGATAATGATAGGGCCACAGCTGCGGCCTATGTGGCCGCACTTGAGGCCATGAATGGCGGTGACCTTGAGGGAGAAGAGGTGCTTGTGGCCGGAGGGGGCAGTGTGGGCTGTGAGGTTCTGGGATTTCTGCTGGCCCTGGGGGCCAGACCCCTCTGCTGTGAGATAGATGAGGAGCGGCAGAGGCATTTACAGAGAGAACACAGCGGAGAGAGCTATTTTAGCTGTCTTAACGGCGAGGAGTTTGCCGGCAGGGCGGAGGGGATCGATATGATTGTGGACTGCACTCCGGCTGCCGGGCTCATAACAGAGGATAGCGTTAATGAGGAAACCATCATAGCGGCTCCCGGCGTGCCCCCGGGATTTACAGAGGAAGTAGAACAGAAGCACGGGGAAAGGATAATTCACGACCCCCTGCAGCTGGGGGTTGCTGCCATGGGGATGGCCGTGATCCAGCCCGATCCGGCCGGGAACTGTGGCGGCTGATATCGATGATTTTTATTTTGAGAAAATTAACAAAAATTTCGGCGTGGGATCATAACATGAGCTCATTACATCAGCTCATAATCTACAGGTCAGGTCTCTCGATCCGGCTGATGCTGCTCTCAATCCCTATCCATTCGGGGGTGCGGTACAGGGCCCGGAAGGAATTTTCTATGCGCTGCAGTATTTTTTCCACAGCTTCCCTCTCGATATCGACCAGCATAAGCACAAAATGAAGCTGATGCCAGCGGCAGACGATATCTCCCGAGCGCAGATGATGTGAAAGCAGTTCGAGCAGGTTATCACCGCTTTTATTCAAACTTTCATCCGGCTCATCACACTGCAGGTGAAGATGAACTATATATCTCTCCTTCTGCTCGCGCACCGCTCTTCTCAGCTCCAGGTCATAGAGGCTGGTGAATGTCTCGGGATCACAGATAAAGGCTCCTTGTGATTTATTGTGCCGGCCCATCTCTTCCAGCAGCGGCCGGGGATCTTCACTGGTTCGGCTGGGAAACCTGGATTTCAGCTCCTTCAGTTCAGGTGGAATCAGAAGGTCATTGTCCTGGAAGAGCTGGATGGCCTCCCGGTATTTTTGATAGGCCAGACCGGTCCGTTCGGCCAGCAGCAGTATCTCTATTGAATCCACCAGCAGCCTCTCATCGTATTTTATTAAATGGCTGATCTTCTCATAAAACTGCCACAGTTTTTCATACTGGCTGCGCTTTTTCATGTAGACTGCCAGCAGCCCCAGAGTTGTCAGCAGAATGTTCTTATAATGCTGGCGGGCACTCCAAATCCATCTCTCCGAGCCTGTTTCCTCCAGATAATCACCCTCATAGAGCTCCAGCGCCCTCTCAAAAAGCTCTTCACATCCATCTTTATCTTCCATCACACAGTTTTCTGTTTCCCGGCATAACTCCTTAAAAACCTCCGCATCGAGCCAGTAATTGGCCTGGGTGTTGAAGGCATATGATCTGCCTCTTGTCTGCACATATTTTTTGCCCTCCGGTCCCAGGAATGCGGCCAGGCGTTTGCGCAGCCTGTAGATCAGAGCGGCCAGTGAGCTGTCCGGATCGGCATTGCGGTTTAATTTCAGCTCCTGCAGCAGCTCCTCCTGGGCCACCCAGCTGTCATTAAATGTTATGAGGTATTTGAGCAGCTTCCAGACTTTATTGTCGGTATTGCTGCCCTCGGTCAGGCTCACGCTGCCCCTGCGCAGATCAAACCTCCCCAGTGTATAAATTTCCAGAGTTTTAGTGTTTTCCATATAGTTGCCCCACCCCGTTTCTAAATTTTTCTATTATTTGAGGTATATACATTATACCTTTTAAGGCATTAAATTGCAAATGAATATATTTAAATTATATTTAATCTGCGATCAGGAATGTACAGAAAAGCCGGAATCTGCCCGGCAAATATCATCTGCAGCCCTGTTTTCGGAGGGGCTGTCATCGAAATATCATCAGGGGAGGAATTAATTTTTGCCTGTGGGTGGTGCGCTCTTACCGGCGATGGCATCTAGCTGTATAATTAGTATAGAGAGTCGATCCAGACACCCGAGCTTGAGAGGATGTGTATCATGAAATTATCCCCGCCGGCAGGTGCATACAGCTGTGACAGGAAATTATTCTCTGATATTGTAGAACTGGCCCGCCGCAGAGCAAGAAGGGCCGGTGAAAACTGTATTCTGGCCCGGGTCAGCGTGGAAGCTGAAGTTGCTTCCTCCCGGGAGCGAGAGCTGGCCGCAGGCTGTCTGAGGGTGGTGTTTATGCGCTGGCTGCGGCGGGGAGATGTCTTCTGCCGCTGGGGTGAGGATCTTTTTCTGGTTCTTCTCTACAATCTGGAAGGGGGAGATGTGGAGGTCATCAGAGAGCGCATCGACAGCCGTTTTAAGAACTTGAACAGCTGTCCTCAGGGTTGTGCTGAATGTGTTGAGAAAGCACGGTTTAGTTTGAACTGGGATTTCCGGCCCCTTTTCTCTGATTGAGATTGAGGATGTACCGGGTTTTTCGAGTTTTTAAGCCCGGCCAAACGCAGGGCAAAATTTTTGCGGAGGTGAAAATCATGAAGAAATTGTTGATTCTGACACTGGCTGTTATCTTTGTGATGGCTTTGGGAGCTGGAGTTATGGCGGATAATAATGATCTCACGGATGAGGCTGATGTTACAGTAAGGGCTACAGTTGCCCGACCACTCGAAGTACCGAATTTTTTAATTGAATTTGGCATTATCCAGGCCATCAACGAGAATAAAACCGCCGATGATATGCAGGAAATTTGGGGCGAAGAAGGTCAGAGCTTTCTGATCGATCTGGAGGATGAACTGACACTTATTTCCGGGGACACTGACACCGATATAGGCTACACACTGACTGTTACAGACCCTGTAGCAGACAACGGTTCTTATGTTTTCGACGATGGTGATAATATCTTTGTAACAATCCAGGCTGAGCTTGTGGGTTCACATCTCGCCTCTGCATCTTCAGGATTCTACACTGATACATCAACTATTACCGTCTCTTATGTAGATTAATTTGAGAAATTATATGTCTGGTATTTTCAAAATTCAGGGAGGATCTCCCTCCCTGAATAATTTCTTCTGAGAGGAGTGAGTGTGGAGATGAAAAATACAAAGTTTGCTTTTATATTATTTTTTTTCATAACCGCAGCTCTAATCTGGTCTGCCGGAAACGTCGAGGCTTACAGGCTTTCCGAGCAGCGCCTCATATTTCGCATAGACAGAAACCCCACACAGCAGGTGAGAGTTTACAATACACGTGATTATGAGATAGGGATGAGAGTCTATCCCGAACTGGCCGCTGATCAGGCCGCTGAAGAGTATCTGGGTGACTGGCTGATAGTCTATCCACCTCAGTTCAATCTGGCACCGGGCGAGGAGAGGACCGTCCGTTTCTCCGTCAGGCCGCCGGAGGGAATTGAAGCGGGAGAATACAGGAGCCTTCTTTACTTCGAGCAGCTCCCTCCTCGAGTGGAACCGGGTGATACGGCGCTGGAGGAAGAGCCGGGTGTGAGTGTGGGCATGAATTTTACAGTTAAAACAGGCATCAATATATACGGACAGTATGCTGAACTCGATTACAGGGGCGGACTGGAAAATGTGGAACTGGCAGAGCAGGAAGATGGCAAACACATGCTGATGGGTGATTTTATCAATGAGGGCAATGCTCATCTCCGCATGCAGGCTGCACTCGAGATCTTAAATGCTGAGGGTGAGTTTGTAGATGAGAGCAGCAGGCGATTTGTTGTACACCGCAGCTCCTCGGCTACCTTCAGAGAGGAACTGCAATTACCTGGAGGAGATGGCAGCTACACAGTTATTCTGTCCTTCAGCCAGGGAGGAGAGATAATCCATGAATATCAGACGGAGATTGTGGTGGATCACAATTAATAAATTCCTCATATTTCTGGTTTTCCTGGGGGCATCTCTCTTATTCAGCAGTTCGATAGTTCTGGCTGATATGGCAAAAATAGTGGAAGTGGAACCCCAGGATGAGATAATGGTCGATTACGGCACCTTATTCTCTGAGATTGCAGAGCTGCCGGCTGAGGTCTACGTGTATCTCGATGATAACACCGGAAGAGAGGTTGACGTGGTCTGGCAGGAGGGAGATTATAATGAGGCTATACCCGGTCCTCACGATATCGAAGGAATACTGATCGAACTGCCTTCAGATGTTGAAAACCCGGATGATATAAAGGCTGAAATTGTTGTAAATGTCTATCCTGAATTTGATTTTCGCATAGAATATATCAAAGCCCCGGAATTTATATATTTAGGAGAGACTGTAGAGGTAGAGGTTTTGGTAGTGCGGGAAGATTATTCTCAGGACAACACGATAAATCTGGAGATATATTTCTATAATGACGGTGAGAGTATTGCACGCTTCAGGGGAGACAATAAACTTGAACAGGGCGAAAAAGAGTTTTACGCAGTACTGGAGTGGACACCGGAATATTTAGGAGATATCGATTTCTCCGTCGGAGTTTTTCAGCGCGGTCATGAACCAGATGGCCCTATTCCACTTAAATATGGACCTGTAATAGTTTTTGAGGGCATAAGAATAGTTAACAGTCCTGATGTAGATTTTGGCATCCTCTATGTGGGAGAAGCTCCGGGTAAGGCCTCGGCTTACTGGGAGGTAAAAGGGGATCGCGATGTGAGTTACAGCGCTGAAATCTCACCGGATAATGTTGACCTAAAGCTTGACGGCAGCGGCAGTGCAGCCTTTTCAGCCGATCTTTATATTGAGGATATCAATGGTTTTGTTCTCTCCGATTCTGATGGCACAGACACCTTTAGAATTGTAGCCGATGGTGGTGATGATGTCCTGGGGGACGATACAGTACCTGGTGAATATTATGGCATCGCCACAGTAACTGTGACACTGGATCATTGATCAATTTTACGGAGAAAGGGGGTAGGTTGTAATGGCAAAAACCAGAAGAGGGCATATATTAATAACAGCAGTTTTGGTTCTGGCCTTTGTTTTCGCCCTGCCTGCGCTCTCCCCGGGAGCAGCTGCAGGGGATGAAATAGAAGCGGAAGTGGGCTATATTCAGCTGACGGTTAACGGACAGATTCTTGAGCCTTTTTATGAAGTGAGGGTGGACGGTGAAGAGGAGATATATCTGCCTCTGGGCAGGCTTCTGAGCGATATGGAGCTCAGACTCTTTGAGGTGGATGTCGAGAAAGGAAGAGCTGCAGGACAGCTTCCCTATTCTCTCGAGGAGTTCACATTCGACCTTGAAAGCGGTGTGATAGAGAGAAACGGTGAGGTTGATGAACTGGAAAAAAACACCTATTATATAGAGGGAGACGAAGTATTTATTCATCACGGGGCCCTGGCGGAGTGGCTGCCGCTGGAGACCTTCTGGGACCTTCAGGCCATGGAGATGAGGATCGATGTCGACTTTGCTCTCATGTATGAGGTGGAGCTGGCCCGGCAGAGACTCAGAGCATCTCCGGCAGAATATCCCCGGGTTCTGGAGGGGGAAAAAGCAGAGCCCGCTCTTTTCGGACCCGGCAGTCTTTATCTGAGTTTCAATCCCCGGGCCACCTACAGTGGTGAGGAGATTAATTACACCATACCTGACCTTGATGCGGGATATGTGGGGCCTTTTCTCTATGGGGATCTCTATACCAGGTTCAATATATCTCAGGATAGTTTTGAGCTGGATAGATTCAGGCTCACATTCGATGAGATAGAAGAACACCCCGATGAAAGGCTGGTTCTGGGCGATACCTCCGTCAGGCCTTCGGTCCTGCTGCTGGAGCGCAGCGAGAGCATCAGGGGCGTGGAGCTGACGGGTGAAGCCGGACATCCCACGGTTACAATTAGAACTGAGGCTCCGGAGGACAGCGATGTAGATATCGAATATCGCGGACGTCTCATCGCTCACAGCGATGTGGGTGAGGATGGTGAGGCCAGCTTCACACTGCCGGTGACGAGACGAAGTGACAGCTTCGAGATGAAGACCTTCACCCCTGAGGGCGGCCTTAGGGAAGAGGAGATCAAAGCTCTCTTTCCCCCACTGCACCTGCCTGAAGGTGAGAGTTCCTACACTCTGGGAGCGGGCAGAAACTCAGAGCTCTGGATGCTGTCCTTACAGAGTGCGGAGGGAGTCAGCGAAAATCTGACAATTGGCCCTCAGTGGCTGCTGCTGGTCGATACCGATGACGGCTTCGATGTGGACAATTATCTGGGCGGACAGATAAGTTACAAGCCCACCACGGGCTCTTTTATCCATCTGGATGCTGTGGTTGAGCCGGAGACTGGAGGCACAGCCCAAAGTCTAACGCTGGGATTCAGACCCGGTGCCTGGAATATGGAAGCGGGTTATAAAGGTTATAGAGGTGATGAGATAACACCACCTGCCCGGGAATCAGTCGAGGGAGTGCATATGGACTGGGAGGCCAGGCTGGCCGGGGATTACAGAAGCGGCCGTGATACCTTTGCCGGCGAATACCGGCTGAGTGATTTTGCCGGAGATTACCGCCAGGAACTGGAAGCAGCCTTCCGGCGGAGCCTGGGCTTTCACCGCCGGGTTGAACTGGAGGGTGAAATCACACGCTGGGATGAAGACGACTGGAATCTCTCACTGGAACCTTCCTATACAACACTTTTCAATGATATTGTAACCAGGACCGGTCTCGTTCTCGATTATGATCAGGATGGTTTTGATGATTATGAGCTTTATCTCGATCTCAGATTCGATCGGATTCTGCCCGAGGGCATGAGGTTCAGAAGCGGCCTTTCCTACAGCGGTGCAGATAGCGATTTCAGTTTCCGGGGGCGCTTAAGCTATGAACCCTGGGATATGATGCGCTTCACCGCCACCGTTGATGACCAGGGCAGCTATCAGCTCGGACTGGGTTTTAACCTGATGGAGATCAGAGAGAGCACCAGCGATTTTGCCAGAATTGATTCCAGTCAGCCCACCCGCGGCAGTGTGGATGGCTATGTATATCTGGAGCTGGAGGAGGACGGCCAGCTTAAGAGAGAGCCACTGGAGAATGTCGGAATATATGTCAATAACAGAAGGGTTGTCGAGACTGATGCTTCCGGATATTATAGAATCGACAATCTGTCCGCAGGGTTCCCCCGGGAGATAAGAGTGGATACCAGGGATCTTGATGCCCTGCATATTCCCCGTGTCGATGAAAAGATGATTGAGGTTACCGCCGGCGGCAAATTCACCCAGGATTTCCCCGTGGTGCCGATCACCGGGATCAGCGGTTTTATCCGCTGTGAAGAGAACAACTTCCGCAACAACGGTATTGTGGTAGTGCTCAGGGATGAAGAGGGCGAGATAGTCGACCGCACAACACCGGGTTTTTCAGGCTTCTATCTCTTTGAAGATGTGCCGGCCGGCAGTTACAGTGTTAGCGTTGAAACGCCGGACTGGATCGAACTGACTCCTTCCGAGAGGTCGGTGGAGATAGCCTCCAGAAGAATACCCGATTGGTACCAGGGTATTGATTTTAGATTGGAGAGAAGATAATTCTGGTATTTCTTGACTTCGGGGCGGGTTTGTGGTAACTTTAAAGAGCAACGATTTAAATTAAAAAACAGCTGAATACAACCCTGACAGACAAGGGCAACTCTCTTCGCGAGAAGACAGGCGCAAAAGCCGGGGCCTCACAGCTGCAGCTGCAAATGTGACGGATCAGCAGTGAGGCCGCCGGAATACCTAAGCAGGGTGATAGATGTGATTTTAACCTGTCGTCTGTTGATGAGACAGGTTTTTTTGTTTCCGGCAGCTGTGCGGATGATGGAGTCTTTTTGATCGCCTGCTTCTCCTCTGTCGGGGAGAAAGGGGAAAGAGATAATGATAAAGAAGTATGCGGTTATTATGCTGGCCATTTTTCTTCTGACCCTATCCGGAATGGGAATTATGGAGGCAGAAGCAGCTGAGAACAGCGGTGAAGTGGAGGTTTCCGCCCGCGTGGTCGAACCCGGAGTTGATATGGAAGTTGCAGATCCTGTGGTATTTGAGGTCGATGCTGCTGACATGGAAACAGCTCCAGAGAAGGCGGTTGGGCAGGGTGAAGTCACTGCAGCCGGCACCACCGTCATAGAGGCCGGCAGCCCCTGGAAATTAAAGGCGGATGCTCCGGAACTGGATAATGCAGATATATACCTGAGGATTTCCGGGCAGGGCAATTCAGGCTGGATACCTGCTGAAGAAGGTACACTGCTGGAAAGCACGGCAGTGGGAGTTTTCGAGCTGGGCTGGGATGTTAAGGTGGTTAGTTCAGAGGAGATGACAGAGCTGGGCTCTTTCCAGGTGGATTTTGAGCTGGACGAGAGATAGAAACTAAAAAGTTATAGAAGTGTGTTTAGATGGAGTCGGTCTTTCTCAGAGCGATATCGAGCAGGAAAGGTCCGATGATCTGAAAGAAGATGATGGCTCCCAGAATAACTGTGACCAGAACATCGTCCGGCAGGGGCAGCTCCTGTTCGGCCAGCAGAGCCAGACCTACCGCCACACCTGCCTGCGGTGTCAGGGCCAGCCCCAGATAGCGGCGTGTGGCGGGATCTATCCTGGCACAGCTTCCCGGGAGATACCGGCAGGCCGAGGCTCCCAGCTGACTGCCGAGTATCTTGCCCAGCATACGGGCGGCAATGTAGATCAAACCCAGCAGACCGACCTGGGGCAGGGCGGCCAGCTCCAGCCTGGCGCCGGCCAGTGTCAGAAATAGAACCAAAACCGGAGTATCTATGCTGTGCAGGGAATGAAAGAACTTGCGGTAGTGCGGTGTCAGATTGACTATCATTATACCCGCTATTAATGTGACGAGCAGATAGGATATATTGAGCTGGCGGGGTATGCCCACGGCAATGAGTATTATCGCCACCAGCAGGACCTGCCTTCTTCGCTCCTGATCCACATTATTCAGTATCCATATAGAAGTGCTCCCCATCAAAAACCCCACGAGCAGGGCCAGACCCAGCTCATAACCCAGATACTGCCAGATGACAGGGTTCTGTCCCACACCAAAATAGTATACTTTCAGCAATATGGTCATGACTGAGAAGATTATTATGCAGAAAAGGCTGTCCAGGGCCACCATTGAGGTGAGGATGCGGGGAAAGGTGCCCCGGGCATTTTTTTCGCTCAGTGTTGAGAGCACGCTGGCCGGGGCGCTGGCTGTGGCCAGAATACCCAGCATTATGGCCAGGGCCAGATTGCGGGAGAAGAGAAGTGTGGGCAGAAATACAAGCAGAAATGTCAGCAGGCTCTCCCCCAGAAACAGGAGGCTGAAATTCTCCCAATTTTCCCTGAAAAATCGCCATTTAAGCTCACTGCCCAGCGAAAAACCAATAAGCCCCAGGGCGAAATCGGTTATAGGTGTAATATCGTCCAGGACCGGATCGGTGACCAGGCCCAGCAGAGAGGGGCCGAGAAAGAGTCCGGTGATGATATAGCCGGTTACCGAGGGAAATTTGAACAGACGTGCTATCTGTCCCCCCATTACACCCAGCGCTGTGACCAGTCCGAGCAGAAGCATAATATCCACCTGGATCCCTCCACATAACTTCGGGTTAATAATTATTTCTCTCCCGGCGGGCTTTATTCCTGCAAATTATACCGGTCTTAAATCAAGCTCTTCAATAATGCCTTGCAGAAAAATATACCTTGCAGGAAAGTGGCGGCACTCCACTAAAATATAATATTAGCGCATGAAAAAAATAAATTGCTGGAGGGGATAGAGGTGGGTGCCAGGGATGCTCTTCTCGATAGAGGTGATCTGAACGCACAGATTGATGAGCTGGAAGCCTGTCTAAAAGCAGAAGATTATGACCGGGCCGGGAGGATTGCAGAAAAACTGTCGAATAGACGGATCAGGGATGTTTTGATATCCGCTCCCCGTGAAAGCCTTGTCCCGCTGCTGCGGGAGCTGGGATGGCGGCGATCGGCCCGGATAGTGGCCTG
>CAYXAK010000043.1:11700-16099 GCA_964462585.1 uncultured Halanaerobiaceae bacterium | reverse complement strand
TATTGATTAAATTAATACTTCATCCATATATCATGATATTAAACTTAAAATATAATAAATTGTTCAAAGCCAATGACTTTTGAATTGAACAGGGGCTTTAGAAACTGCCGATCAAGATGTATAACTGCATTAAAAATATTTATTATACTATAAATGTTCTAAAATGCCGATCACGTAGAGCATCTGTGGCAATCCAAATTCAAAAAAATAATTCATGTTATTAATTGCACGAGGACTAAACATGTGTTATAATTACACCTGAAAAAAGAATAATTTCACAAAGTCGGCGTTGCTGACAGTTTTAGCACTTTGAGTATAAATCTCTGAAGGTTGTATAAAGAAGTTGTTATAAAACAACAGGAGGTATCGACTATGGCCTGCCAGTGTGGAAAAGAAAGGGAAAATCTGCAGGAGTTTTTACAGCCTGTGGAGGAAATTTTATCTGAATATGAAGGGGATATGGAAAAGGAAGGTGCTGTTAAAACCGGGCAGAAGGAAAAGCACTTAATCCCCATATTGCAGGAAGCGCAGGAAGAATATGATTATCTGCCGGAAGATGTTCTGAGAAGAATTGCCGGTTATCTGGATCTATCGCTGAGTGAAGTATATGGAGTTGTGACATTTTATACACAATTTCACCTGCAGCCCCGGGGAGAATATATCATACAGATCTGCACCGGGACCGCCTGTCATGTGCGGGGGGCCGGGGAGATTGTGGAGAAGATGGAAGAAGAGCTGGGTATCAGCAGCGGTGGAACAACTGATGATCTGAAATTTACCCTCTCAACTGTAGCCTGTATAGGTGCCTGTGGTCTGGCACCTGTTATCATGATCAACGAAAAAACCCACGGTCGCCTGACACCCGATCAGGTGCCGGAGATCTTAGATGAATACAGATGATGAGAGAGCTTTCTCTTCACATTCTCGATATAGCCCAGAATTCCATCAGGGCCGGGGCAGAAAATTTAGATATAAGAATAGAGGAGAACTTCTGCGAAAATATCCTGCTGATAAAAGTTGGCGATGATGGCCGGGGAATCGAAAAAGATAGTATAGAAGAGGTTGTGGACCCTTTTGTTACCACCCGCACCACCAGAGAGGTGGGCCTGGGACTTTCTTTGCTGCAGGAAACTGCTGAAAGCAGTGGAGGCAGCCTCAGCATAGACTCTGAACCGGGGGAAGGAACGGCTGTAACTGCCAGATTTGAACTTGATCATCTGGACCGGCCTCCACTGGGTTCACTCGCCGATACACTGATCTCTTTAATTGCCGTTAATCCCGATCTGGAGATAACCTATCGGCATCAAAAAGACGGGGATTCTTTTGATTTTTCTACTGAGGAAATTAAAGCAGAGCTGCAGGATATTGATATCCAGGAGCCCGGGATATTAAAATGGCTGGAAGAATATCTGAGAGAAAATATCGCTGAGGTTAGAGGCTGATCTCATCCGGTTTTGAACTGATAAATTTCCTCTGGAGGTGAAAACCTTGAAGTCACTGGAAGAGCTGAGAGAACTGCGCAGAGAAGTTGAAGAGGATATGAAGAACAGATCAAAGGAAGAAAAACCCGAGATAATTATAGGCATGGGTACCTGCGGAATCTCGGCCGGTGCCCGGGCAATTTTAAAAACTGTTCTGGATGAAATTGAAAAAAGAGATCTGGATGTGACAGTTACTCAAACAGGCTGTATAGGCATGTGTGAGAAAGAACCGCTGCTGGATGTTAAACTTCTTGATCAGAGCAGGATCACCTATGGTCAGCTGGATCCAGAAGATGTGCAGAAGATAATAGTACAGCACGTCATCAATGGAGAAATAGTCGAAGAACTGGCTATAGCCCGTCTGGAGGAATGATACCCTACCTGAAGTTATAATATTTATGTTTAATATGTTTTAAAATTCATATCATATTAAATCCGAGCAACCTAACGGGTAAAGGAGGAATCATAGATGAAGAAGGCTTTTTATCGCTCTCATGTGCTGGTCTGCAGCGGCACAGGCTGCAGCTCTGCCGGAGCCCAGGACCTGAAAATTGAGCTGGAAGATCAGGTGGCAGAAAGAGAGCTGCAGGATGAGATAAAGATCATTGAAACTGGCTGTCATGGTTTTTGTGAAAGAGGTCCGATTATAATCATATATCCCGAGGGTGTTTTTTACTGTGAGGTCGGTATAGATGATATAGAGGAGATAGTCGATGAACATCTGCTCAAAGGCAGGACTGTGGAGAGATTATTATACAGGGAACCGGAAACTGAAGAGAAGATACCGGCCTATCAGGATATAGATTTTTACAGAAAGCAGCAGCAGATTGTGCTGGAAAACTGCGGTGAGATTGATCCGGAAAATATAGATGAGTATATTGCCCGGGGTGGTTATGAAGCAGCAGGTATAGCCCTGACCGAGATGAGCCCGGAGGTGGTTGTAAAAGAAATAAAGGATTCGGGCCTGAGAGGCCGGGGGGGAGCGGGATTTCCCACCGGTTATAAATGGGATTTTGCCCATCAGGCTCAGTCCGAAAAAAAATATATTGTCTGTAATGCCGATGAAGGTGATCCCGGTGCATTTATGGATCGAAGCCTTTTAGAGGGCGACCCTCACCGTGTGATTGAAGGCATGATAGTGGCGAGCTATGCCATCGGAGCCGATGAGGGATATATCTATATCAGGGCTGAGTATCCACTTGCCATAGAGCGCCTGGAAAAGGCCCTGGATGATGCCCGTGAATACGGGCTGCTGGGAGAGGATCTCTTCGGCAGCGGCCATGATTTTCAGCTGCATATTAAGGAGGGGGCCGGAGCTTTTGTCTGTGGAGAGGAGACCGCCCTTATGGCTTCGATAGAAGGAAAGAGGGGCATGCCCAGGCCCCGTCCGCCCTATCCAGCCCAGAGGGGCCTCTGGGGTAAGCCCACCAATATAAACAATGTGGAGACATATGCCAATGTACCCTTTATAATAAGGGAAGGCCCTGATAGATTTCAGGAGATAGGAACAGAGGACAGCCCGGGGACAAAAGTTTTTGCCCTGACCGGAAAAATTCAAAATACGGGTCTGCTGGAAATTCCCATGGGCACCACGCTGCGGGAAGTTATCTTTGATATCGGGGGCGGGCCCGATGAGGGCAAGGAGTTCAAGGCTGTGCAGACCGGAGGACCTTCTGGCGGCTGTATCCCCGCCGATTACCTGGATCTATCCATAGATTTTGATTCACTGCTGAGTGTGGGATCGATGATGGGCTCGGGCGGTATGGTTGTCATGGATGAAGATACATGTATGGTAGATGTAGCCCGCTTTTTTCTCGATTTTACCCAGGGTGAATCCTGCGGTAAATGCACTCCCTGCCGCGAAGGGACCAAGAGAATGCTGGAAATCCTGGAGAGAATCTGTGACGGTGAGGGTAAAGAGGGGGATATAGAGCTTCTGGAAGAGCTGGGAGATCATATAAAGGATACCGCTCTCTGCGGCCTGGGTCAGTCCGCACCCAACCCCGTTTTGAGCACGATAGAATACTTCCGCGGGGAATATGAAGCCCACATCTACGATGAAAACTGCCCGGCCGGAGCCTGTCCGGACCTGGCGGGATCTTATGTGATATCTGCCGATCTATGTGTGGTCTGCGGACAGTGTGCCCGCGCCTGTCCAACCGATGCCATCAGCAAAAATGAAGAGGCCTATATTATAGAAGAAGAGGCCTGTATTGCCTGTGGAGTATGTGATGAAGAGTGTCCGGTAGATGCCGTAGAACAGACTTAAAGCCGGTAAAAGGAGGTAATTAGCGGTGAGTGAAATACAATTAACCATCGATGATGAAGAAGTTGCAGTTGAAGAAGGAACAACAGTGCTGGATGCTGCCGGGGAGGCGGGTATCGAGATACCCAGCCTCTGTTACCATCCAGACCTGACTTTACATGGAGCCTGCAGGGTCTGTGAGGTAGAAGACCTGGGAAATGATCGCACTGTTGCCAGCTGTGTAACACCGGTGCAGGAAGGTATGGTCATAAGCACACGCAGCAGGCGGGCCCGCAAGGCGCGCCGGCGCAATGTTACACTGCTGCTGGCCAATCATCCCAACGACTGCCTGGGCTGTGACCGCAGCGGCAGCTGTGAACTTCAGGAAATAGCCCACGATCTCAGCATCCGCACCCGTGAAATAGAGAAATACGCGGGAGAGACCAGAGATATTCCAAAAGATGACTCAGGGCCTGCCCTTGTCAGAGAACCGGATAAATGCATCCTGTGCGGGCGCTGTGTGCGTGTCTGTGAAGAGATACAGGGTGTTTCTGCCCTGCAGTTCAGCAGGCGCGGCTTTGATTCTATTGTCTCCACTGCTTTTGATCTTCCCCAGAGTGAGGTAAACTGTGCCAACTGCGGTCAGTGTGCTACCATATGTCCTGTGGGTGCG
>CAYXAK010000043.1:0-11600 GCA_964462585.1 uncultured Halanaerobiaceae bacterium | reverse complement strand
TGAGGTAAACTGTGCCAACTGCGGTCAGTGTGCTACCATATGTCCTGTGGGTGCGATTGTAGAAAAGAATGAGATATATTCCGTCTGGAAGGCATTAGAGGATGAAGATAAGCATGTTATAGTGCAGACGGCACCTTCTATCCAGGCCACAATCGGCGAGTCCTTTGGCATGGAGCCGGGCTCGGTTGTGACGGGAAGGCTGGTTTCGGCCCTGAAAAAATTGGGCTTTGACCGTGTCTTTTCCACTGAATTTACCGCTGATCTGACCATTATGGAAGAAGGCCATGAATTTCTGCAGCGCCTGGAGGGAGACAACAACCTGCCCCATATAACATCCTGCTGTCCGGGCTGGGTGAAATTTGCCGAACACAATTACTCCGATCTGCTGGACCATCTATCCTCAGCTAAATCTCCGCAGCAGATGTTTTCGGCTCTGGCCAAGACATATTATGCCGATCTGGAAGGAATTGATCCCGAATCTATCTATACGGTTTCGGTGATGCCCTGTACGGCCAAAAAATTTGAAAAGGAAAGAGAAGATATAAATGCCGGCCCCTATAAAAATACCGATGCGGTCCTGACAACCAGGGAACTGGCTCTGATGATAAAAGAGATAGGGATTGATTTTACAGCCCTGGAGGAGGAGGAGTATGACGAACTGCTCGGTAAGGCGACCGGTGCGGGAACTATATTCGGCACCACCGGAGGAGTTACCGAAGCAGCGGTCAGAATGGTCAAAGAAAAGCTGACAGGTGAAACCCTGGAAAGGCTCGATCTGGGTTTTAGAGGAATCCAGGAAGCCGAAGTTGAAATCGGAGATAGAGATATAAAGCTGGCCATAGTCAGCGGTCTCCAGGAGGCATCTCAGGTCATGGATGAGGTGTGTAAAGGAAAGTCAGAATATGACTTCATAGAGGTTATGGCCTGTCCCCATGGCTGTGTGGGGGGAGGAGGTCAGCCTCTGCCTGCTGATGAGGAAAAGAAGGAGGCCCGCGGCCGGGGACTGGGCAGCATAGATGAGCATAAATATATCCGTAAATCACATGAAAATCCGATGATTGAGAAGGTTTACGATGAATTTCTGGATGAACCCCTTAGCAATAAGGCTCACCGCATTCTTCATGCTGAATACAGAGACCGCCCCAAAACTTAAATCAGGCTGATCCAGAGGAGGAGTAGAAATGAAGATCCGGGATATTAAGGAACTTCTAGATCTGAAAACCATTGTAGAAACTGATCCCGAAATTGAGGTGACGGCTGCCTGTGGGGCCGATTTGATGAGCGATGTCCTGGCTTTTTCCAATCGAAAAACCATACTCCTGACAGGGCTTACCAATCCTCAGGTGGTCCGGACTGCGGAAATGATTGATATACAGGCCATCATCTTTGTGCGCGATAAAAACCCGGAAGATAAGACGGTAGAGCTGGCCCGGCAGAAAGATATAGCCCTTTACCGGGCCGGTGATTCACTTTTTGCCTGCTGTGGGATCCTCTACCAGGCCGGTGTACAGCCGGAGGAGATAAAGAGTTTCTACTAAGGAGCGAAAACAAATAATGGGCAAAAATGTTATCCTGGAGGAAGAAGTTGAAGCCCGCAACTTTGAACGGGGGGGAGAGGTATCCAGCCGCCTTAAGACCCTGCTGACAAGACTCAATATTGACCCTGATATTATTCGCAGGTCTTCTATAATCACTTATGAGCTGGAGATGAATATAATAATTCATTCCCGGGGAGGAAAGATTGTGGTATCCGTGGAAAAGGATAGATTACAGATTGCCGCCAGGGATGAGGGCCCGGGGATTGAAGATGTAGACAGGGCGCTCAGACCCGGTTTTACTACTGCAGATCAGGATGTGAGAGAACTGGGCTTTGGAGCGGGAATGGGCCTGAATAATGTGGACAAGTATTCGGACGATTTAAAGATTCATTCTGATGAAGGCACGAAAGTCCACAGCACTGTATTTTTAAGCCGGGAGGATGAAGAGAATGGCTGAAATTCACTCGGTGCTGCTAAAAGAGGATAAGTGTGAGGGATGTACAAATTGTGTCAAGGACTGCCCTACAAATGCTATTCGTGTGCACGGAGGCAAAGCCAATATCAAAGATGATCTCTGTATAGACTGTGCGGAGTGTATCCGCACCTGTGATCACAATGCCAAATATATTGATGCTGACAGGCTGGAACAGATAGATAATTATAAACTTACGGCTGTGTTGATACCGCCCAGTTTTTACGGGCAGTTCAGAGAAAATTCTGATCCCGGGCGGATAATGTCCGGACTGGAGAATCTGGGGTTTACAGAGGTGTATAATGTGGCCCGGGCGGCAGAAGCACTTTCCCGGAAGACCGCTTCCTTTCTGCGCGAAAGGAACGGGTTTTACATTTCATCTTCCTGCCCGGTGGTTGTGCGTCTGGTGCAGAAAATATATCCCGAGCTGGTAGACCATCTGTTGCCATTCAAATCTCCGGTGGAGATGACAGCCCGGAAAGCCCGGGAGGAGCTAACACAGGAAAGCGGGCTGAAGGAATCTGATATTGGTGTATTTTTCATCACTCCCTGTTCGGCCAAATTAACCTCGGTAAAGCTGGCTCTGGGCCAGGAAGAAAGCTACCTCGATGGAGCGATAGCTGTCAGGGAAATTTATGATCATCTTTATCCTTTTCTGAGAGGAGAAAACAGCCTGGAGAGCGGAAACAGCGGAAAGCTTCACAGCATGAGCTCCCCCATAATCCCCTATGAAGGGATTAAATGGGGACAGAGCGGGGGAGAGGAGGAGCTCTTAAAGAGACTAAAGCAGCCCGAGACGCTGACGGTTTCTGGATTGGTTGAGGTGCGGAAAGCCCTGGATGAACTGGCCCGCAATAATTTGACCGGGGTTAAGTATCTGGAGATGGTCTCCTGTCCGCAGGGATGTGTGGGAGGAGTTTTAAACATACTGAACCCCTATCAGGCCAAGTACAATATACGTACCCTTGTCCGGACCAGACAGGAGGATCTTTCACCCACAGGGGCTGAAGAAGCGAACTATGCTTTTAAACTGGAGTCCGGATTCTGCCGTGACCAGCGCGGTGAGCTGGATGACAATATGGAAAAAGCGCTGGAAAAACTGGCCCGCCTGGAAGAAGAGGAAGAGGTTCTGCCCGGTCTGAATTGTGCCTCCTGTGGAGCACCTGATTGTGAAACACTGGCTGAAGACATTGTCAAAGGTGAGGCGGAGAGGATAGACTGCATCTTCATGCTCAGGCAGGAGATACAGAGGCTGGCAGAACAGGTTTCCAATCTGAGCCGGGAACTGCCCCCGGTCTTCTCTGAAGATGATGCAGCTGACGGCGACAGGTCCCGGAGTTGAGTGTATTAAGGTTCAGATATTATTATTCTATAGGCTGGATCCGGCACTGTCATATATCATATAAAATAGCGGGGAGCTGTTAGCTATGACTGTAGAAGATGTTGTGCAGAAACTGGATTTAGAGGTAGTTGTGGAATCTGACCTGGAACAGGAGGTCAGGGGTGGTTACTGTGGTGATCTTTTGAGCAATGTGATGTCAGAGTTAACTGCCGGCAGTCTCTGGGTTACCATCCAGGGCCATCAGAATGCTGCAGCGGTGGCGCTGCTGGCTGATGCAGCCGGCATAATAATTGCCGAGGATTTTTCTGTCAGGGATGAGATGAAAGAGAGGGCCCGGGAAAAGGGGATCAATGTTCTGCGCAGCCCGGAAAGCTCTTTTCGGCTGTCGGGAAAACTCTACGAACTGGGTGTAGGTCGTGAACAGAAACAGAATATATGACCTCAACCTGCATATTCATACAGTATTATCTCCCTGTGCAGATCTGAAGATGACGCCGGGCCGGATCATAAAGAGAGCCCTGGAGGAAGAACTGGATATTATCGCCATAACCGATCACAATTCGGCCGGCAATGTTGAAGTGGCGGTGAAAATGGCCAGGGGAGAGGATGTGTGTGTGATTCCCGGGCTGGAAATCGAAACCGCAGAAGAGGTGCATTATCTCTGCCTGGTGGAAGAGGTGGAGCAGGCCTTAAAGATTCAGAATTTTGTTCAGGAGCATCTTCCTGAGCGCAGAAACAGGGAGGAATATTTTGGCTATCAGCTCAAGACCAACCTGGAGGATGAATATGAGGAGAAAGAAGAAATGCTGCTGGCTGCAGCAACTGATATAACGATTTCCGGACTGCAGGATAGGGTTGGAGAAGAAAACGGTCTTTTAATACCCTCTCATGTACTGCGGAGCCAGGGTTTGATATATCAGCTGGGGTTTATTCCCCCGGGGTTTGAGCTTCCGGTTATGGAGGTCAGTGATAGTTCTGAGATTGCTGAACTGCACCGGCAGTACCCGGATAGAGTTTTTATTAAAAATCAGGACAGCCACCGCCCACAGGAGATTAAGAGGGGCTTTTCGCTGGAAATGGAGGATTTAAGTTTTAAAGCTCTTAAAAAAGCTCTGTCAGCGAAGGAGCAGAACGAAATAATTCTGTAATTTAAACTCTGTTTTTTTAAAACCGTTCGGAAGCCTGCTGGGAGACTTCCGAACGGGTATTGATTTAACTGGACCGATCTCTTCATGCCGTTCTGGCGGACAGGTGAAAAACCTGCCGAACCATTTGTTTAATGCCAGTCATTAAAGCAGATATCCCATAAAGACCTGGACAAGTGAGAAGTAGATGATCAGACCAGTGATATCCTTCAGGGTGGTGATAACCGGATCTGAACCCGCTGCCTGATCGAGATTGAGTTTATATAGTGTGTAAGGAATTATAAAGCCCAGGCTGCTGGCTATAGTTATTGTCAGAGCCATCGATATACCGACAGCCAGGCCGAAACCTTCCAGACCCTGCCAGAAATGAGCTATAACTCCTGCTACAGCCCCCATCATGATGCCCATAGTTGCGCCCACACTCATCTCCTTGAGGAAATAATTGCGAAAACGGCGCACATTTACATGGCCGAGCACAAGTCCCCGGGCGAAGATGGTGGATGACTGTGTGCCGACATTACCGCCCATATCCATTATGACGGGGATGAATACAGCGACAGCGGCTATGGCCTCCAGGGTTTCCTCGAATCCATCGATTACCCCTCCGGCCATAAGACCGCCGGCCAGCGCTATGAGAAGATAGGGTATTCTCACCTTCCAGATCTGGGGCAGACTGCCCTCGATCAATGTTCTGCTGCGCAGTGCTTCATCCGAGCGGAGTGAACCCAAACCTGCCATCTCCAGTATATCCTCTGTTGTCTCTTCCTCGATGATCTCAGCCGCATCATCGGTGGTGATAGCTCCCACCAGTCTGTTTTCGTGGTCAACTACAGGCAGGTTTACAAGATCCTGTTCCTGCAGAAGGCGGGCAGCTTCCTCCTGGTCCACATCTGTATCTACTTTGACGGGATAGGAATCCATAATATTGCTCACTTTTTCGTCGGGATCGGAAAGAACCAGCTTCTTCAGATCAATCTGGCCTTTGAGCTTTCTCCCGGAATCCGTGACATACAGATTGTAGAGGTTTTCACCGCTGGCTTCGATCTTCCGCACTTTGTCCATGGCTTCCTGTACTGTGGCTTCGGTGTTGACACGCACATAATCGGTGGACATTATCCTGCCGGCTGTCTCCTCTTTGTAGCCCAGCAGCTCGGAAGTTTCCTCCCGTTCAGTCTCATCAAGCTGATTTATCAGTCTTTTGGCCACACCGGCGGGCAGCTCATCCAGGAGCCGTACTCTGTCATCAATATCGAGATTATTAAAGGTTTCTGCAGCCTCCGTCTCGGCGAAATCTCTGATCAAAGTCTTCTGTAAATTGATATCCAGCTTTTCAAATACTTCAATGGCCGGATCCTTATCCAGCAGACGGAAGCTTACCACTCTCTCGACAGGGTCCAGCTCCTGCATGAGCTGCACGAGATCGACGAGATCCTGTTCATGCAGTGTCACTTTGAGTTCTTCCATCTTTTCTTTCTCAATGAGTTCCACAACTCTGTAGTAGAGATCTTCTGTTATCTGCATTTTTAAAACCTCCTTATTATTTTGGCGATGGCGATATGGTTTAGATCGTTATTCTAAATGACATTTTGGCCAGCAAGTGATCAGACATTTTCTACCACCTCCCGGATAAATTCCTATGAAAGTATGAAAGGCCTCCCTCACGGGAAGCCAGTTTAACTGCTGATTTTACCAGCTTATCAGCAGTCACTTTTCTCCTCGTCAGGGATTTGGCACTGCATGACGTAGACGGAGTTAAATTACTCCATCAGCTGCCTTGGGCTACCCTTAAGCCGGGTCAGCCATTTATACCTGTTGGCATCTCTCGATGTTCCCAGGCAGCAGCCTGTTTTCATGCAGGAGCCTCACTTAACAAGAATTCAATTTATTCTTTTTTCAATTCCAAAAACATTGTATGATGATGATTGATATTTATCAACATGCAGATAGAAATTATCAATATTCATTATTTTTAGCCTCTTTCAGTTTCGGCGGTTGTTATGCCGTTTTCTGTAAGAAATGGTCTGTATTCAACTTTTTATGGGATGAGAGAACCAATCCCGGGTGTAAACAGGGAAAAATTTAAGTGATGAAAACGGAACTTCTTGACATTTCGGGTCATTTTGCAGTAATATAAAAGCTAAATAATTACTGATATTATTTTAGGGGAGATATAGATGAGTGATGGATGGAAAAATGTTTTAATCATAATCATAACACTTATACTGGGATATCTAATCACTCTGCTGCCTTTTCCCGAAACTTTCAGCAGAGACGCAATTTTGATGCTATCGATTGCTTTTATAGCAGTCGTGTTCTGGATAACTGAGTGTATTCCTATCTATGTTACAGCTCTTGTAATTATGTTCTTACAGGGTGTTTTGGGCATACAGCCCATCGGTGATGTCCTGGGTTATATTGCTTCACCCGTCAATACCATCGTCCTGGCCGGCTTTGTCATCGCCGCCGCTTTTTCTACCTATGATCTTGATGCCAGGTTCAGTCTTCATGTAATCTCTATTATGGGCAATAAGACCAGAAATCTGGCTCTGGGAGCCATGCTCTCCACCGCGCTGCTCTCCATGTGGATTGCCAATACAGCGGCAGCAGCCATCATGGTCCCCATAGGTGTGGGCATACTGGAGATAGAGAGCCGGGAAAAAAGACAGGACAGCAATCTGGGCAAGGTGATGCTGATAGGTATAGGTTATGCCGCTCATATCGGCGGTATAGGTACTCCGGCCGGAACGACTGTAGCCCCTATAACTATAGCCTTTCTGGAAGATATGGCCGGCATACACATTAGCTTTCTGGAATGGATGCTGAGAGGAGTGCCGGTGGTCATACTGCTGACGCCACTGGCCTGGTTCATACTCTCCTTTGTCATTTACCCCCTGAAGAATGAAAAGATCGGAGGCGGCAGGGAGGTTGTCTCCAATCAGCTGCAGAGATTGGGAGGGCTGAAAAGAGGCCAGAAGCACGTTATCTTTCTGTTTTTTGTTTCCATTCTGCTCTGGGTGGCTGATTCTTTTCTGCCGCTTCTGGATGACTGGCTCTATATCGCCTCTCTAATAATTGTGTTTATGTTTCTGGCTCCCGTAATCGGAGTTATAAGCTGGGAGGAAGCTGAAGAAGAGATCGGCTGGGGGGTATTTATACTTGTAGGGGGAGGGCTGGCCCTGGGTTCAGGTCTGGAGAAGACCGGAATTATAAGTATGGTCGGCGGCTTTCTGGCAAATATTCTGGTGAACTCTCCCTTTATTTTGATCATAATAGCCATAGGCCTGCTCTCGGCTATCAGCATCACACTGCTCTCAAGTGTTACCGCCACTTCAAGTACTGTGGTTCCGATAGCGATAACCCTGGCGCTTCGCTTTGGCATGGATGTGAGTCAGTTTGCCATGGTGTCAGCATTTGGAGCTTCACTGGCCTTTTTGCTGCCCATAACTCCGCCCAATGCCATCTCCTATAAACATGATTATTTTGACAGCTATGATATGACCAGGGCTGGAGTGCCGTCCGTGATTCTTGCCGTACTGGTTATAGGAGCAGTCTTCGGTCTTCTTCATATTGTGAGTATTTAAGTGCAGTCGGTGAACATTCTGCTGTAATCAAATAAAGCTTCATAAAATTTGAGCAGGAAATGACATGCAGGACAAAGAAATGTTAATTTGAGAAAGTTTTATTGTGAGGCTGGCTGGAGGTCATTTCTGCCGGGAGGATTCAGAAGAGGAGGGTGATCATGAATCTGGATAAAATTCTGGCCCGGGGCTGGATACCTGATTCTCTTATCAGGTGGGGAGTGCGACGGAGGTTGAAAAATCTCATTAAAAAACAGGAGATCGCGGATATAGAGAAAAGACAGCAGCAGAAACTCCATTTTGTAGAAGAGCTTAAACAGCAGTCGATAGCCGAGAAAACCTCTGCTGCCAATGAACAGCATTATGAGCTGCCGCCGGCATTTTTTGCGGAGATACTGGGGGAGAGGCTCAAATACAGCTGCTGTTACTGGAAGAAATCGCTCTCTTCAGACCGGGCTGCCTCGCGCCTGGAGCAGGCCGAGGAAGATATGCTGGATCTGACCTGTGAGAGGGCCGGGCTGGAAGATGGCCAGGAAATTCTCGATCTGGGCTGTGGCTGGGGCAGTTTGAGCTTCTATGTGGCCGGGGAATATCCCGGCAGTAAAATAACTGCTCTGAGCAACTCCTCCGCCCAGGTGGAATATATAAATTCCCGGGCTGAGGCCGAGAATCTGAATAATCTTGAAGCTGTGAGAGCTGATATCAACAGCTTTAGAGCCGAGAGGAATTTTGACAGGATCGTCTCCATCGAGATGTTCGAACACATGCGAAATTATGGGGAACTGCTGGATAAATTAAGCGGTTTTCTGCGCGAAAAAGGCAAACTGTTCGTTCACATTTTTTCTCACCATACCTATCCCTTTACATATGTGGATGACTCCAGCTCTGACTGGATGACCCGATACTTCTTCGCCGGAGGCACAATGCCCAGCCAGGATCTGCTGCATTATTTTCTGGACGGGTTCTCACTCGAAAAACAGTGGGCTCTTTCCGGACGGCATTATGAGCAGACACTTGAAGCCTGGTTGTATAAAATGGACGAGAGGGAGCAGACAATTCGTCCCATCTTTCAGGATGTTTATGGAGATGAGGCAGAAAAATGGTGGAATTACTGGCGTGTCTTCTTTATGGCCTGTGCCGAGTTCTTCGGCTTTAACGATGGCAATGAATGGTTTATATCTCATTATCTCTTTGAGAAAACCGGGTGAGACCATCCTAACATTGCAGTTCAGTATTATCATTGTGGCAGAGGAGGAAGGAAACGTGAGAATATATATTCTGGCCGGTGGTGACAGCACCAGGATGAAAAATGGAGATAAACCTCATATAACCCTGCTGGAAGATAGTTCTATGCTGGAATTTATCATCGCAAACTTTGGGGCAGCTTTTGGGGCGGAAAATGTGAGGATTGTCGCTAAAAACAGTGACAACTTTGCAGAATATGAAGCAGAAGTGATAGAGGATGTTAAGAACGCCGGGCCGCTGGGTGGAATTATGACCGGACTTATGGATTCCGACTGCGATAAAAACTTTTTTCTGGCCTGTGATATGCCTTTCTTTCCTCCCCGTGCAGCTGAATTCCTTCTGCAGAGATGCAGCGGTGATGTGCTGATACCGGTCGATGATGATGATTACTTTGAACCCCTGGCTGCTGTCTACAGGCGCAGCTGCCTGCCGGCGGTTAAAAGAGCCGTTAAGAGGAAAAGAAAACAGATAATTGCCTTCTTTTCCGAAATTGACCTGGAGAAGATCGACAAAAGACAACTTCAGGATAAATTTAATTTCAATCATATGTTCTTTAACGTAAATACCAGAGAGCAGCTGCAGAGGGCAAAAAGGGAAGTTCTGCCCAATTATCTGCAGAGCTTTCAGGAATAAGAGAAAAGAAGCATGAAAAAGTTAGAGAAAAATTAGAGATACTGCAGAAATCACGGTAAAATCAAAAGGAGGAAGCAGATAAGATGGAAACAGAAAAAGATATCCCCATAATTTCTATCGTGGGAAAGAGCAGCAGTGGCAAGACGCTGTTTATGGAAAAACTAATCCCCCGGCTGAAAGAGATGGGCTGGAGTGTGGGAACCATCAAACACGATGTACATGGTTTTGACATAGATCATCCGGGCAAGGATACCTGGCGGCACAAGCAGGCCGGGGCCGAGCTGGTTTTGATCTCCTCGCCCTGGAAGCTGGCCCTCATAAAAGATGTCGAGGAGGAAAGGGAACTTGATCAGCTGCGGGAGGAGTATATCAGTGGAATTGATCTGGCCCTGACCGAGGGATATAAATCAGGTGATAAGCCCAAGGTGGAGATTTTCAGACCGGAAATGCATGAGGAGCAGCTCTGCACCGGGGAGGGCGATAATCTGCTCACCACTGTCATTAATGAGGAATGCCCTGACTGTGAGGATGGAGAAATATTCTCCCGGGAGAAGGTGACAGAGGTGGCAGAGCTTATTGTGGAAGAATTTCTGGCTGAATAACTGATAGATAGACCGGAGTCCGCATTATATTAAGTATAATTATCAGCCAGATAAACAGCCAGGTCAGCAGAATGAATGCTGATGCTGGAGGGTCAAAAATGAGATGAATTTGGTGATTATTCCCGGATGATCGGGTCTGCTGGAATATATCAAATTAATATCCAGCTCCAGTTCATCCTCCAGCCCCTCCTCCAGCTCCACGATCTCAATTCTGTCCTGGAAGGACGGTTTTTTAACGGCTGAATAGGAGAGCAAGGAAACTCCCATGTCTGATTCCACCGCCGATTTGATGGCAGTGAGGCTGTTCATCTCGGCCACGACATTTAAATCCGAAATTTTGAGGCCCTGTTTGGAGAGCAGCCTTTTGAAAACCGTTCTGATGTAAAAATCACTGCTGGGCAGAATCAGCGGCAGCTCCACCAGATCGCTGATTTTTTTTATCTCCCGCACCTCGCTCTCCGCGGCCGTGATGATTTTAAGCTCATCCGTCAGAAGATGATCGCTTTTGATGTGGCTGCCCGAGGGCAGGTCTCCTTCTATCACTCCCAGCAGAAGCTTTTCCTTTAGCACGCTTTCGACTATCTCGGTGCTGTAGTTTACTTTCAGTTCCACATCGGCATCGGGATGTTTTTCCTTGAATGTCCAGAGTGTGCAGGGAAGCAGATATTCTCCAGGGGTGGGGCTGGCCCCCACATCTAGATGGAGCTCTTCAGGATTAAGACAGCTGTCGATTTCTTTTTCGAGTTCGCTGTGTATCTCCTGCAGGCGGCGGGCATATTCATAGACAATCTCGCCGGCCTCCGTCAGATTGACACCCTGATTGGTTCGCTGCAGAAGTCTTGTCCCGTAATATTCCTCCATAGATTTTATATGTTTGCTCACAGCCGGCTGGCTCAGATAAAGCAGGCTGGCCGCCTGGGAGAGGCTGTTTGTTCTGGCCACAGTGATAAAAATTTCGAACTGGAAAATTTTCATTTTGTATCCCTCTTTTATAATTTGATATAATCTAAAAGGCCTGTCACCCGTACAGTTTTCCGGCGAGTAA
>CAYXAK010000042.1:6433-16424 GCA_964462585.1 uncultured Halanaerobiaceae bacterium | reverse complement strand
AAAAGCCGGTCAATTTTCTCTCAAAATATCTGCCCAGACTGGCAGCAGTTCTGATATCTTTAACAGTTTTTATGCTGATTGTGATCAGCATCATAACTCTTCTCACCTCCAGCATTATCTCCGAGATGATAGATCTGGCCCGCTATCTTCCCCAGTACAGAGAGATCATCTCCACGCAGATAGAATCTATGATTCAGCAGCAGGAGGAATTCTTTGAGGTCATTCCCGATGAGGTTGCCTCCTTAATAGAGCAGAATATATATCTTATCTACCAGCGCGGTGAGAGAATTCTCTCTCAGACCATGAACAGGATTCTGAATCTGACATTTAATATACCCGGCATCGTTGTCTTTATCATATTCACTATCTTCGCCACTTTCTTTATAAGCAGGGATAAAAATGAGCTGTTTGAAGCTATATCAAAAAAGATCGATATTTCAGATAAAAATAAACTGAAGATGGTCAAAGATTTCACCACATATGTCCGTGTACAGCTGCTCATAATCACACATACCACGATCTGGGTGGGAGTAATTCTCTCCATACTCGATTTTCCCTATGCCATATTGCTGGCGATTTCAGCGGGTATACTCGATCTCATTCCCGTGGTGGGACCGGGCTTTATATTGATGCCCCTGAGTCTGATCAATCTATTTATAAACCCTCTTCATTCGCTCATACTGCTTGCAGTCTATTTGATAGTCACCAGTTTCAGGCCCTTTCTGGAATCAAATATGCTGGCCAGAAGTATAGGGGTGCATCCCCTGATACTGCTTCTGGGACTCTATGTGGGACTGACACTGATGGGTTTTCAGGGCATCATACTCGCCCCCCTCTCCATAATAATATTTAAGGTACTGCTGGTGGCGGATGTCGGCATCTGAAAGATCCTGATGATAGGATAATCGGCGGTTATAAAACAAAAAAATGAGAAAATCAGGGAGGAAAATTTACTGTTTTCACGAATTAATTTTACAGGATGAAATGGATTTCATGGTGATTTCATCCTATATATTCCAGAGGCGAAGCCCTGTAAATTTTCAATTTTTGTAATCTTGCTTCGCGCTCTGGTTACTATTTGAGAAAATTAAAATAAAAGGAGGGACAAAGTTGAAGAAGTTACTCGCCTGTCTTGTCGTCGTCTCGCTGGTATTTGCCTTTTCTGTGGAGCTGGCTGAAGCGGAAGAACCGGAGGTTGAGCTGACCATCGCCGGTGGTTCTGTGGGAGCTGAGCTGGAAGCGACAGAAAAAGCTGCAGAAATGTATATGGAGGAGAATCCTCACGTTGAGGTTGAAGTCCTCGACACTCCTGATGAAACCGACGAGAGAAGAAGCCTCTATCTGCAGTTCTTTGAAGCTGAGAGCCCTGAGGTCGATGTACTTCAGGTTGATGTAATGTGGCCTGGAGATATGCAGGAACACCTGATAGACCTCTATGAGCATGGTGCTGAGGATTATGTGGATCGCCATATTCAGGGCATCGTCGATAACAATACCACAGCTGACGGTGAATTGGTGGCCATGCCCTGGTTTGTTGATGCCGGGCTTATCTATTACCGTGAAGATCTTCTGGAGGAATACGGTCTTGATGTGCCGGAGACCTGGGCCGAGCTGGAAGAGGCTGCCCGCATAATCCAGGAGGGCGAACGAGAGCACAATCCTGATTTCCACGGTTTTGTTTGGCAGGGAGATGCCTATGAGGGGCTGACCTGCAATGTGCTCGAATGGTTTGCCTCCAACGATGGCGGCAATTTTGTATCACATGACGAGGTAGTCACAGTGCTCAATGATAACAATCAATACATGCTGGAGAAGGCGGCCGGATGGGTCGGAGATATTTCTCCCGCCGGCGTTACCGGTTATGCAGAGGAAGATGCCAGGGCGGTATTCCAGAATGGAAATGCAGCCTTTATGAGAAACTGGCCCTATGCCTATCCGCTGGCGGAAGAAAGTGAAGCTTTTGATCCCGAGGACTTTGATGTGGCAGAAATTCCTGCCGGCCCCGAAGGAGAGAGTGCGGCCACTCTGGGCGGCTGGCAGATTGCAGCAAGTGAATACAGTGAACACCCTGAATATGCAGCTGATCTGGCTTTGTTCCTGGCCAGCGAAGAGGTCCAGAAAGAGAGGGCCCTGATCGCCGGAGATCCGCCAACAATAGAAGATCTGTATGAAGATGAAGAGATACTCGAGGCCTATCCCTACTGGGAGGACTTCTTCGATGTATTCGTGAATGCCGTGCCCCGGCCTTCGACAGTTACCGCTCCCAATTATGAAGCGGTATCGGAAGCTATTTTCACCGAGGCCCATGATGTGCTGTTAGGAGAACAGGATGCCCTGACCGCACTGGAATACATGGAGATAAGGATAATGGATGTAACAGGATTTCTACCGGGGGATCCCAATTAATTGAAAATGAAAGGCAGAAGATATATTACAGGCTGAATTAATAATCTGAGATATACCGGGGGGATTTTATCCCCTCGGCCTATCTTTTTATTTTTTTATCTGTCCAATAAAATTAGCCGCAGTACCGGAAGGAGGCTGAGGAGTTGAATTTACAGCAGCGAGAGCGCCGACTGGGCTTTAAACTTATGGCACCGGCCTTTATAGTGCTTATGATTGTGGCCCTCTATCCCCTGGGGCATGTTTTCTATACCAGCATGACCGACAGGGTTTTTGCCGGGAGAGAGGCTCCGCAATTTATCGGGCTGGAAAATTACAGACGCCTGCTGGGAGTAACGCTGGAAGAGCTTCCACCTGTAATTGATGAGGAGACAGGAGAACAGAAGATTGACGAACAGACAGGTGAACCCGTCTACGAACGACCCATAAGGGTGCTGCCGAGAGAGCCGGATCTGCATCGGGAGCTCACCCAGTTCAGCCTTTTTGGCAACAGGTATGTGATCGGGGCTATAACACCGAGTTTTTTAATGGCTGTCTGGAACACACTCTATTTTACCGTTGTTTCCGTTTTTCTGGAGACGGTCCTGGGGCTGATAATAGCTCTGGTTGTTAACAGCAACTTCAAGGGACGGGGTGTTATGAGAGCCACCATGCTGGTACCCTGGGCTGTGATCACGGTTGTCTCGGCCCGGATGTGGGAATGGATGTTCCATTCCAGCCGTATGGGGCTTTTCAACACTGTGCTCGATTATCTGAATGTGATCGATGAGCCCATAGCCTTCCTGACCATAAGCGAACTGCAGATTCCCTCGCTTATTGCTGTTGACGTCTGGAAGACGACACCTTTCATGGCTCTTTTGATACTGGCCGGGCTGCAGATGATACCGAGAGAGCTCTATGAGGCAGCCCGTGTGGATGGAGCGGGGAAAATAAGGCAGTTTTTCACCATAACACTTCCTCTGATAAAACCTTCACTGGCTGTGGCCCTTGTCTTCAGAACCCTGGATGCCCTGAGAGTATTCGATGTATTCCATGTTATGCTGGCCCGCTCCCGTTATTCGATGGCCTCTATGAATTATTATGAGCTGGTAGGCAACAGAAATATGGGGCTTTCCTCTGCTATCGGGGTTATCATCTTCATCATAATCTTTGCCTTTGCCGTAGTCTATATGAAAATGCTGGGGGTGGAACAGCAATGATAGATTTCAGCGAGAGGCCGATCAAATCAGCCCTATTTTTGCTCATGCTGGCATTGATCATCATATATCTTCTCTTCCCCTTTTACTGGGCTATTAACTCCTCTCTTAAAACCGAATCACAGCTATTTATGACACCGGCGACAATGGTGCCCCGTGATCCCGTAACAATGGAGTTTTCGCCCAGCTTTGATAACTACATTCACATTTTTCAATCGGGCGAATTTATCAGGGGATTGCGGAACAGCGCAATAGTGGGGGTTTCTGCTACATTTCTGGCCCTCATGATAGGATCCTTTGCCGCCTTTGCTCTGGGCAAGCTGAGGTTTAGAGGAAAAAAACCCTCACTCTATATCATACTGGCCATGACGATGTTTCCGCAGGTGACCATACTGGCGGGGTTATATGCCATAATCACCCGGCTGCCGCTGGGGACGGTTCCGGGTATGATATTCTCGTATCTGATATTTACACTGCCCTTTACCACCTGGGTTTTGACCTCATTTTTTAAAGATCTTCCCATAGAGATAATGCAGTCTGCCCAGGTCGATGGTGCCACCCCCATGCAGACTTTCTATCACATACTACTGCCCCTGACCGCTCCCGCTCTGGTAACCTGTGGTTTGCTGGCATTCATCCAGTGCTGGAATGAATATGTATTTGCACTCACCTTTACATCTATTGATCCTGGAGCACGCACAGTGCCTGTGGCCATTGCCCTCTTTACAGGTGAGGCTGCCATGCAGGAGCCGATGGGAGAGATACTCGCTGCGGCAGTGGTGGTGACGATTCCGGTAGTTCTGCTCGTGCTCATATTCCAGAGGAGAATAGTTGCCGGCCTCACAGCAGGTGCTGTCAAAGGATAATTCAGAGGAGATGAATATATGGGTGCTACTATCAAAGATGTGGCTCGCGCAGCCCGGGTATCTCCTGCCACAGTTTCCCGGGTAATAAATGATAGTGCCCGGGTGAGCGAGGATACAGCCATAAGAGTGAGGGATGCGATTGAGAGGCTTGACTATGAAATAAATGATCCGGCCAGAACGCTCAGAACCAAGACAAGCCGTCTGATCGGAGTTATAGGGGCCAGGCTGAAAAATCCCTTTCTCATGCAGCTTCTGCAGAGCGCTGAGAAGGCGGCAAGAAAGGAAAATTTTAATCTTCTGCTGGGTGATACTGGTGACAGCCTGGATAAGAAGATCGATTACCTGCAGATTATGAAGCAGAAGAATATCGATGGAATAATTGTGATTGGCTCCAATCTGGAGGATGATTTTCTGGACAGGCTGCAGGAGAGCGAGATCCCGGCAGTCATAGCTTCCGGACAGATGGAAGGCAGTTCTCTGCCCGGTGTCAGCATAGATAACGAACAGGCCGGAGCCGAGGTGATGGAATATCTGCTGGAGCTGGGACACAGGGATATAGGCATAATATCAGGGCCTCAATTCGATATGATGTCCAGCAGCAAGAGGTTATCGGGGGCTTTGAAGGCCCTGAGTGCGGGAGGATTTGATCTCAGCCGCGAGAATATACACAGCGGTGATTACAGCTTCGCCTCCGGTTTCAGGGGCGCACAGTATCTTCTGGGAGAGAACAGCAGCATAACAGCTCTATTTGCCTTTGATGATAGGATGGCAGTGGGTGCGATGAGAGGTGTAAGAGCTCTGGGCCGGAATGTGCCCGGGGACTGTGCGGTGGTGGGGTTTGACAATATTGAAATCTCCAGATATATTCATCCTGCCCTCACCACAGTGCATCAACCCTGCAATGAGCTGGGCCGGACAGCGATGGAGCTTCTGCTGAAAATAATCAAAGGTGATATTGATCCGAAAGGAAAGAATAGAATTTTAGAACATGAGCTCATCATAAGGGACAGCACAGCGGAATTATAGAAAAAAAGTGAGGTCCATCTCCCGCTCAGAGCGGCCGGAGATGGACCTTCTTTGATTTTTGGGCTTTATTTAGATATAATTTATATCAGCTAAATCATTTTCAGCAGGAGGAAATATAGATGACTTCAGATTATGATTTTTCCCGTAAAATAGATAGAGAGGACACTTCTTCGGTCAAGTGGGATTTGCGGGGCGAGATTTTTCCCAATCCTGATGTTACTCCTCTGTGGGTGGCAGATGCGGACTGGCCCACCGCCCCTGAGATCAAAACCGCCCTGGAGGAGAGACTTGAACATGGTGTATTTGGCTATACATATCCATCCCGGGAGATAAAAAACTCCATCTGCAGATGGTATAAAAAGAGATATGACTGGAGCATAGAACCGGACTGGATAGAGCTCATACAGGGTGTCGTGCCGGGCATCAATGTGGCCCTGAATGAGTTTTCCGCTGAGGGTGAGGGTGCTATCATTCAATCGCCCGTCTATTATCCCTTCTATGAGGTGATAGAGCAGAATAAAAATGATCTGATCAAAAACCCACTTTATCTCTCTGAAAGAGACCGCTATGTCATGGATTATACGGATCTGGAAGCAAAACTGTCTGGCGATGATTCGGCCAGCATATTGATACTCTGCAGCCCTCATAATCCTGTGGGCAGGGTCTGGGATGAGAAGGAACTGCAGAGGCTGGGGGAGATCTGTCTGGAGCATGATATTCTCATGATATCTGATGAGATTCATGCCGATTTTATCTACGGAGAGAGAGCACATCATCCCCTGGCATCTCTGAATAAAGATGTTGCCCATAATTCCATAACTTTTCACGCTCCCACCAAGACTTTCAATCTGGCCGGGCTGAAGATAGCCTTTGCTGTGATACCATCAGAAAAAATCAGAGAGAGATTCACAACTGCCAGCAGGAGAAAGATCTCCGGCAGCAATATTTTTGGCTATGAAGCTCTAAGAGCAGCCTATGATAGGGGGGAGGACTGGCTGGAAGCACAGCTTGAGTATCTGGAGAATAACCTCAACAGGGCCCGAAATGTCATAGGGGATATGTCCTCGGTCAATATAATTGAACCTGAAGGAACCTACCTTGTCTGGCTGGATTTCCGCTCCTCCGGTCTCAGCCGTGAAGAGATAAGGGATGTGATCTATCATAAGGCGGAGATAGGTCTGGAACCGGGTGAATGGTTTGGACCCGAAGGTGAAGGTTTTTACCGTCTCAACATCGCCACAGCTGCCTCCAGACTGGAAAAAGCACTGTGTAAACTGAAGGACAGCTGGCCTCTGGATGAGGTATGAAAGATGAAAACTCTGGTTGTTGGCGGAGGCCCGGCGGGGCTTTTTGCAGCTTTCAGCGCCTCCAGCAGAGGTGATGATGTTCTGCTGCTGGAGAAGAACAAAATCCCCGGAAAAAAACTGCTTCTGACGGGAGAGGGGCGCTGCAATGTCACATCAACACTGAGTCCGGAGGGTGTGCTGGATAATGTTTTTGTGGCGCGGAATTTTCTCTACAGCGCCCTCTACAGCTTCAGCCCCACGGACACCCGAAAATTTTTTGCAAAAAGGGGCCTAAAGCTCAAGGAGGAGAGGGGGCGCAGGCTCTATCCTGTGACAGATAGGGCAGAGAGTGTGAGAAAGGTGCTGGTCGAGGCTGTGCGAGCTGCCGGCGGGGAAATACTCACAGGCAGAGAAACAGTTGAACTCATAATTGATAATAAGATCGAAGGGGTGAGAACAGCCGGAGGAGATGAGTATACGGCCGACAGGGTAATACTTGCCGCCGGGGGAAGCTCCTATCCTTCTACAGGATCAGATGGCAGCGGCTTCGAACTGGCCAGACAGGCCGGTCACAGACTGCATCCCCGGCCCCGGCCGGCACTTGTACCCTTAAAATCAGAGGAGGAATGGCTGAAGAGTGTGGCCGGTCTCAAGCTGAAGAATATCGAACTGAGTCTGATGGCAGGAGAAGAGGTTAAATTCTCCGATATCGGAGAGGTGGAGCTGAGAGAGGATGAGATAGGAGGTTCACTGGGGCTTCTGGCCAGCTGTCACTATGAAGAATCGGAAGAACATGATTTCAGAATTCTTCTGGACCTCAAACCTGGTTTGAGCAGAGAAAAACTTGACGGGAGGCTGCAGCGGGATTTCTCCCGTTACAGCAACAAAATGTACAAAAATGTCTATCAGGATCTTCTGCCCGCCTGGCTCCGTCCTGTAATAGTTGATATGTCTGGAATTTCACCGGAGCGGCGTGTGCATCAGATAGATTCTAAGGAGAGAAGGAGAATATGTCAGCTTTTGAAAAATATCGAGATATCCCTCAGCGGCACTGCAGGTTTTAAGAGAGCTATAATAACAGCGGGAGGAGTTGACACAGATGAAATAGTGCCGGGCAGCATGGCTTCCAGGATTGCTCCCGGACTTTTTCTGGCCGGTGAGATGCTGGCTCCGGCAGCATATACCGGAGGTCACAACCTGCAGATTGCTTTCTCCACGGGTTTTCTGGCCGGCAGAGCCGGTGATTAAATTATTTATGCGGAAGAAAAAATAAAAACCGCAGCATTCTCAGCTGCGGTCCGGTATGATTCATATTAAATCTTATATTAAATCTTAAGTTCGAATGAAAGTTTACGTAATTATCTGGCCGCCTCCTGCATCTTCTTCAGGGGCCTGTTCTTTTCCCTGCAGGGCATCGCTGATGATCTCATTTACATCTTCCATGACCTCATTGAATTCCTGCTGGGCTGAAAGGAAATCGCTGATTTTGGCATTCTGCTGCATCCTGGCCTTGAGATTCTGTATCTTTTTCTGCTGCTGCTGATCGATCTCCTGACCGTTCATCTGTGCCATCTGAATTCTCTGCTGAACGGATTCCAGCTCTTCCATGAGATCGCTGGCTTCATCATCGTTCATAACTGCCTGTTCAGCCTGCTTCATCTCTTCATATTCAGATGAATTGATGATTTCCTGGGCCAGTTCATGTGCTTTTTCTTTTATAGCCATATTATCACCTCACTTGCTTAATGCTGCATTAATGTTAACATTATTATCAGAGGGTGTCAAACTGAAGATGAGAAGGGGCATATCATTTATTTCCTTTAAAACTGGTCAATTTATTTATATAATAAAAGAACAGAGGATATATAATCCCCCATAACTGGAGAGAATAGTATGACAGAAATAAACGATAGTTCTTACCGGGAAAATCACATAAACAGCATAAGAGATTATCTGCAGAATAACTGTACAGAACGCGAGGATTATCTTCTGGGAAGTGAGATGGAGTTCTTCGTGGTTAAAGAGGAATCAGGGGCAGCTGTCACATATTTTGAAGAAAATGGCATCAAAGATATACTGCGTATGCTCGCTGAGAAGGGGTGGTCTGTGTGTGAACGCAATGAGGAATACATACTCTGTCTGAAAAAAGATGAAGATGAGATAAACCTGGAACCGGGAGGTCAGTTCGAGCTGAGTTTTGCCCCGCGCGAAAACCTCTCCCGGCTGGTCTCGGCTTTTTTCAGCGTCTGTGAAGATATTGTGCCCATTTTAAATTCGCTGGATTACAGCCTCATAAGCCTGGGTTATCAGCCTGTGACATCTATCGATTCCATTCCTCTTCTTCCCAAAGAGCGCTATAAACATATGTACAAACACTTTAAAAAGAGGGGCAAATATGCCCATAATATGATGAAGGCCACCTCCTCACTGCAGATCAGCCTCGATTACAGCAGTGAAGATGATTTTGCCCAAAAATTTGCCGCGGCCAGCTGGCTGATACCTATCGTCTATGCCCTTTTTGATAATGCACCTCTTTTCGAAGGGGAGGAGGCCTCTTCCTGGGCGATAAGGTCTCAGATCTGGTGTAACTGCGATGACGACAGATGCGGGCTGCCGGAGGGTGTTCTGGACCCTGATTTCTCTTTTGCAGATTATGCTGCCTATATTGTCGATATGCCGGCTATCTTTGATCCGAAGAACCCCGGTAATTATACACATGATCTCTCCTTTGCCGAAGTTTTAAAGACTCCTGATCTCTCCCGGGACATAATAGAACATATGCTCACCATGTCCTTTACAGATATAAGGGCCAAGGGTTATCTGGAGATCAGAATGGCCGATACACTGCCATATCCCTATAATTTTGGCTATCTGAGTTTAATCACAGGTCTTCTCTACGATGAAGAGAACCTGGAAAGACTCTACAATCTCGCCCGGAAAACCGGGCTCAAATCAATCTTTTCAGCTCAGGACGGCATCCCCCATCAGGGTGTCAATATAAAATATACCGGAGGCAGGGATATAGCTGACTGGGGGGGAGAGCTGATGAATATGGCCTCTTCGGCTCTGGATTTTGAAGCTCGCCGTTATCTCGATGATCTGAGGGGATTTTTGCAGGAATACTGTCCGCCCCGCAGGGCCTATAGAGCGGGAGCGGGTGATGGTGATGTGATTGAAACGGCAGAGGCTATCGAATATTCCAGTTTAAATAAAA
>CAYXAK010000042.1:0-6333 GCA_964462585.1 uncultured Halanaerobiaceae bacterium | reverse complement strand
GATGGTGATGTGATTGAAACGGCAGAGGCTATCGAATATTCCAGTTTAAATAAAATTCTGAAGGGAAAATTATAACCATGAAGGACGATTATTATCATCAGAGATTTCAGGAAATTGTGGAAGCAGATGCTGAGCTTTACGCCGAAGAATTCAGGGAAGAGCTTTGGCCTGCTCTGCTGGACAGCAATGTGCGTTACCACGGCAGTCCCGTAAAATTTGTATATACTCCCTATATCATCGGACTTGAGGAGTGGAGATTTTATCGCAGTTTTATAAAAACTTTTGTGGGCATAGCAAATAAGGTGATCGAAGAATATCTGCATAATCCTTCATTTCGAGAGCTGTTCCCTTTCAGCAGTGAGATGGAAGAATATATTATGCTCGATCCCGGCTATGACAGCAATTTTCCCGTGGCCCGTTTCGATATTCTCTTTGACGGAGAAGGCAATATTAAATTCTGTGAGCTAAATACTGATGGCACCTCGGCCATGAATGAAGTGAGGGTGATGCAGGAAATCCTGGCCAAAAGCAAAGCGGTAAAAAAGCTCTGCCGGCAGGAGGACATCTCACTCTATGGTTTTGAGCTTTTTCGCAGCTGGATAAATATTCTGCTCGATAAATATCGCCAGTTTGCCCCCGGATATCGAATGAGACCGACGGTAGCCATAGTCGATTTTGCCACGGATGGAGTGAAAAGTGAATTTCAGCAGTTCAAAAGATGTATGGAGGAGTGGGGGTTAAAAGCTTTGATAGTCGATCCCCGTGAACTGGAGTACGATGGTGAGAGATTGTTCTATGAAGATATGGAGATTGATCTGATCTACCGTCGGGCGACAACAGCCAGAATTTTCGAACACCTTGAGGAGGTGGGTGATCTCCTCGCAGCCTATAAAAACAGAGATGTCTGTGTGTGCGGGGGTTTTCGCTCTCAGATACTCCACAATAAAGCAATATTCCAGGTGCTCTACGATTATGAGAATCTGGATTTTTTATCGGCCGGGGAGAGGTCTTTCCTCGAGAGATATATACTGCCCACAGGCCCGGTAAAAGAGGAAATTATAGAGGGAGAAAAAATCATCAACGACAAAGATGATTATATCCTCAAACCCTGTGACAGCTTTGCCGGCAAAGGCATCAAACTGGGCAGAAAATGCAGGCCGGATGAATGGAGGTCCTCGCTGGAGGAAGCCTGTGAGGAGAGTTATCTGTATCAGGAGTTCTGCCGGCCCGGGACAATCGATCTCTTTACAGCTGCTGAGGAAAAGATCGGTTTCGAGCCCTACCATTTCACACTGGGTTTTTACCTCTACGATGAAGAGCTGAAGGGACTTTACAACAGGGCGGGCAGATATGATATTATAGGGTCTGATTATGAGTGTGTGACAGTGCCCTCTTATGTGGCTGCTTCTGAGAACACCGCTGTCAGAGATTTATGTGAGGAGGTCAAGTATGGATAAAGTCTGCAGACATGTTTATCTGTCAGGCCGTGTACAGGGTGTGGGTTTTAGAGCATTTACAAGGCGCAATGCTCAGAAACTGGGAGTATCTGGCTGGGTTAAGAACCTGTCCGATGGCAGGGTTGAGGCTGTAATCTATGGAGATAGGGATAAAGTTGAGGATCTTATTTCACGCATGGAAACAGGTCCTTCGCTGGCCGAAGTTGAAGAAATAGAGGTGGAAGAGCAGAAGACACCTCCTGCGGAAAAGGATTTTCAGATCAGATACTGAGCTGCAGAGCAAAAAAGATGAGAAAAGAGGGATATTTATGTCCGCTAAAGCCTTATTATGTGTGGATCTTCAGAACGATTTCTACGAAGATGGCGCCCTCGGTGTCCCGGAGGCCAGTGAGATCAATCCCCATATAAACCGTCTGCTCCAGCGCGATGATTACAGAATAATTGTGGCCTCCCAGGACTGGCACCCTTCAGACCATCTGAGTTTTGCCGTAAACCATGAAGAAGAGCCTTTCACACCCTATGAGGGTGAAGATGAGGGGCTGGGTCCTGTCCTGTGGCCCGTTCACTGTGAACAGGGCAGCAGGGGAGCAGAATTTCACGAGGATATCGATACCGACCGATTTGATGTAATAGTGCGCAAGGGGCAGCTTGCGGAAGTCGATAGCTACTCTGCTTTTCAGGACAATAATGGCAGAGATCTGGGGCTTGCCGGCCTGCTCAAGGGTCTTAAGATCAAAAGCATAGATATAGTCGGTCTGGCTCTAGATGTCTGTGTTCTCTATACGGCCCGCGATGCCAGAGAACACGGTTTTGAGGTGAATCTGATCAGACCGGCCACAAGGGGTGTAAATGCCAGCCCCGGTGATGTTGAGAATGCTCTTGCCGGGATGAAGGAAAAGGGAGTGGAGATAATAAGAGACTATTAACAGGAGGAAATAAATTGTCAGAGCACAGGATAATAATCAGCACCACCTTTGGAGTAGAAGGTGTTGTAAAACATGAACTGAGAAAGTTGAATTACGAGGTCGACAGAGTGAAAAATGGCAGGATCGAGATAACTGGAGAGGGCAGGGATTTAGCCCGCTTAAATCTCCAGCTTCGCTCTGCAGAAAGAGTTTATCTAAAACTGGCGGATTTTCCGGCCAGAGATTTCGATGAATTATATGATGAGATAAGGAAAATAGACTGGCCGGAGATATTGCCCTGGAATTCTGAAATTCCGGTGAGCGGTAAATCAGTTAAATCAGGGCTGCACAGTGTTCCGGCCTGCCAGTCGATAATTAAAAGAGCAATTGTGGACAGCATGCAGGATAGATACGGTGAGGGGAGATTGCCGGAAAGCGGTGACCTATATCCGGTGCATTTTTCGATTTTCAAGGATAAAGCGACGATATCTCTGGACAGCAGCGGCCGGGGTCTGCATAAAAGGGGTTACAGGCGGGAAAGCGGTGAAGCCCCCCTCCAGGAGACAATAGCTGCCGCGATGATAAACTTAAGCCGCTGGGACAGGGATAGAATTCTCATCGATCCCCTCTGCGGTGCCGGGACAATACCCATTGAAGCAGCCATGATGGCCAGGGATATTCCCCCGGGGATCGATCGCGATTTTCCGGCTGAGAACTGGGAATTTCTGCAGGAAGGATGCTGGAAGCAGGCCAGAGAAGAGGCGAAAGAGAGGATGAAGCCTGATAGAGAAGTTCGCCTGCTGGCCGGTTATGATAGAGATGGAGATGTCATAGAAAAAGCCATCTACAATTCCCGCAGAGCCGGCGTTGAGGATATCATTCACTTTCAGCAGCGCAGCATATCGGATTTTTCCACCAGCCGCAAGTATGGCTATATCATAACAAACCCCCCCTATGGTGAGCGTATGAAGGAAGAGGAGATAGAATCTCTTTACAGTATGATGGGGGAGAAATTCAGACCGCTGGAGACCTGGTCATATTATATTTTAACAGCCTATGATAATTTTGAAAGGGCCTTCGGTGAGGAGGCCAGCAAGCGCCGAAAACTCTATAACGGGGGTATTGAATGCCAGTTCTATCAGTACTATGGTCCCTGGCCTCCTGCGGATGGAGATGAGAAAGATGAGTGAAAAAGTCAGAGATATTCGCCCCTATCTGGCCGGTTTAACCTTCAGCCTGGTCTTCGGCTTTTCCTTTCTCTTCTCCAAGGAGGCTCTGGAGGTAGTAGCCCCATTTCATCTCCTGGGATTTAGATTTATCGTGGCAGCGGTTTCCATAACACTCATCAGAGAGCTGGGATTTATCGAGACTGATTTTAAAAATAAATCGCTCAAACCCCTGATATTGATCTCAATCTTTCAGCCCGTGCTCTATTTTACCTTCGAAATTCTCGGCATCAATTTTACCACCTCCTCCCAGGCCGGTCTGATGATTTCGCTTCTGCCTGTAGCTGTGGCTGTGCTGGCGGTGTTTTTTCTGGGGGAGGTGCCTGGCAGACTTCAGGCAGGCTGTATTCTGCTCTCGGTGGTGGGAGTTGGCCTGGTGATGGCAGCACAGGGGGAGCTTGGTGCCTCCACCCATTATCTGGGTATTATGCTCCTTCTGGGGGCGGTTCTGTCGGGAGGAATATATAATATCATATCCCGTTCTATATCAAATGAATACACACCGATTGAGATCACATTTTTTATGTGCTATACCGGAGCTGTGCTCTTTAACGTGATGGGATTTTATCGTTTTTCCGGTGGATTGATGAACTATATGGGATATATCACCAATCCTCAGATTATCGCCTCTGTGCTCTATCTGGGAGCTCTCTCGTCTGTGCTGGCATTTTTCATGCTGAATTATGCTCTGGCCAGATTGCCGGCCAGTCAGGCTGCTGTATTCGCCAATCTGACCACGGTGGTATCGATATTTGCCGGTGTTCTGATCAGAGGTGAACCGTTTTTGCGCCAGCAGGCCGTGGGTGCTCTGCTGATCATCATAGGTGTATGGGGAACCAATTACTTTGATCTCAAAGAAGAGGGAAGATCCACCTCTTCTGCCACAAGTCTACAGAAGGAGTGAAGAAAATATGAAACAGGTGCTAATTCGCGGCATAGCCGGCAATATGGGCCAGCAGGCTGCGCAGACAGTGCTGGAGACAGAGGGCTTTGGACTGGCAGCCGGTGTGGATAGAAATACTGCGGCGGACTGCATGGCTGATCTACCCGGAATTTCCGGGGGGCCATCTGCAGGGATTCAGTCTGATATCAGAACTGCACTGGCAGCTTCTGAAGATGATATAGATATTGTCATAGATTTCACCTCTGCTCAGGGTCTGCTGGAAGCGGTTGAGACAGGATTTGAGCTGGACCTGGATTTTATAATTGGCACCACCGGTCTGGACGAAGCTGAGAGGGCCAGACTGGAGGAGATGACCGAATCTGAAGGGAGAACTGTGCTCCTGGCTCCCAACTTTTCTCTGGGGGCTGTACTGCTTATGGAGATGGCTTCTAGAGCCAGTGAATACTTTTCCAGAGTGGAGATAATTGAAGGTCATCACGAGGATAAGGAGGATGCCCCCTCGGGTACTTCGATAGCGACTGCAGAAAAAATGCTGAATACCAGGCCCTTCTCTGCTGAGGAAGATATAGAGTTTGCCGTGGAAAATGTCAGGGGGGGTTCTGTCAATGATGTCAGAATTCACAGCCTGCGCCTTCCCGGCATGATGGCCCAACAGGAAGTGCTGCTGGGGGGAGAGGGTCAGATTCTCAGCTTAAAACATGAAGCCAGAACAAGAGAGGCTTTCAGACCGGGCATCAGACTGGCTTTAAAGGAACTGGAAAATTTAGAAGGATATAACTACGGTCTGGAAAATTTGCTGTAAAGGGTGAAAAATATGAGAAGTGATATAGCAGTACTGGGAGCAACAGGGCTCGTGGGTAGAGAGATAGTCTCTCTGCTGGAGGAGAGGGACTTTCCTCTGGATGATATTTCATTTTATGCCAGCAGCAGCTCGGCAGGAAAGACCATGCAGTTTAAGGGGCGGAGTATAGAGATAGAGGAGTTGAATATGAAAAATATCTCCGATCATGATATATTTCTCTCCTCACTGCCCGGTGAAGTCAGCAGCGAGTATCTTCCCCGCATCAGAGATAAGAGCAGCGGTGTGATAATCGACAACAGCAGTGCTTTTCGCATGGACCCTGAAATACCCCTGGTCGTTCCCGAAATAAACAGCGAGGATTTAGACGGTGATAAAAGACATATAGCAAACCCCAACTGTTCGACAATACAGATGGTAATGGTCTTAAAACCTCTGTTAGATGAATTCGGAATTGAGCGGGTGATCGCCAGCACCTATCAGTCGGTATCAGGCAGCGGTGCTGAAGCTCTAAAGGCACTGGAAGATGAGAGCAGGAGAGCCTTACAGGGTGAGGAAGAAGTCGAACCAGGGTATTACAGACATCCTATCGCTTTTAATCTGCTGCCGGATATTGATTATTTTCATGAGGATGGCTTCAGCCAGGAAGAGATAAAAATGCGCCAGGAGACGAGAAAAATTCTGCACCGTGAAGATCTATCCGTAAACTGCACCTGTGTCAGGGTGCCAGTAAAATTTGGTCATGCGGAGTCGGTATATCTCGAGCTGGGCGGCTCCTTTTCCCTCCTGGAAGTATACAATCTGCTGGAGAGGATGCCGGGAGTGGTTGTTGAAGATAATCCAGCCGAAGGTGTTTATCCCACACCGCTCACAGCCGAGGATTCAGATAAGGTGTTTGTGGGCAGAATGAGAAGGGATAGAGATAATGAACAGGGTCTGCACCTCTATATAGTGGCGGATAATATCAGAAAGGGAGCAGCTCTAAATGCGGTTCAGATCGCCGAAGAACTGCTGAATGAGGAGTGATGGCATGAATTTCGTC
>CAYXAK010000041.1:0-17021 GCA_964462585.1 uncultured Halanaerobiaceae bacterium | reverse complement strand
TCGGCGTGGGTTTTGCCCTGCTTGGTTACTGTCCGGGCACGATTGCCGGGGCGGTTGGCCAGGGCAGCCTGGACGCTTTAATCCCCGGTCTGGCAGGCATCATAATCGGCTCCGGTCTTTACGCCCTCTTTCACGAGAAATTTGGCGAGTTCTTCGACAGAGGCCGACTGGAAAAACCCAGACTGCCAGATTATTTAGGTGTTAACCACTGGAAGGTAATCATTCCAGCTGTAATTATTCTGGCTCTGGTTTTGATCTCGCTGGAAATGCTGTGATGCTGCCAGTTGTTTGCTTCGCACACAACTGTTGATTTTACAGAATTTCATATGTTGCTGTTAACACTATGATTAAATGGGAAAGAAAAGAAGGTCAAAAATTGGCCTATAAAAGAGAGGAGCAGTAGATAAAAACTGTTTTTACTCTTCAAGATTGGTGCAATTAACTTCAAAAAGCTCCTGACAGGGAAATTATCACAAATTTTATTTTCAAAGATCGGGGTATTCCCACAGTCTTTTAGGCTCCAAACATAAAACTGAACTTCAGAATTATTAGTGCCAGCAGAGCCCAGGAAAGATAGCGTATTAAATTCCCGGAATGAATGTCCGAAGTTTTGGTGGCCAGGTTTAAAAAAGAATATCCAATATCGGTAAAATAATCTTCTTGTTTGCATTCTTCCTGATAGGGCTCAATATATTTTTTCAGGAAAGGAAATAAAATCAGGGCCAGCATGAAAGGCTGCACACCGCTAATTATCCCGGAAGAGGAACTATATTGCAGATCGGGGTTTACCGCATATATCTCTTCCATAAAAGCAGGATTGAGAGCAATAAAACTCATAAGCAAGATCAGAATTATCATCCCCATACGCATGGTCAGGGGAGGAGGCCCGAAATTTTCCTCCTCTTTTAAAGTCCTTTCGCCTCCGGCAAGAAAACCAAAGTAAAGAACCTTGATGAAAATCAGCGAAGTTAAAACACCGGCTGCCTGCAGGCCGTAATAGAGGATGCCGCTGTCAATCCCGGCTTTAATCCAGGCCTTGCTCACATATCCATTAAATAGAGGCAGACCCGCTATGGAAAATGAACCTACAAGACCGGCTAAAAAAGTCACAGGCATATGCCTCCAGAGACCACCCAGATTATTAAGACATTCTTTTCTGAGGGAATAGATGATGGCACCGGCCATCATAAACAGCAGTCCTTTATAGAGAATATGATTTATAAGATGAAACATCCCCCCTGCAGCAGCAATTCCCCCCGCTCCTATTCCTACCATCATATAACCTATCTGACTGACAATAGAATAGGAGATTATCAGGCGCAGATGTGAATGTTTAAGTGCCAGGATACCGCCGGCCAGAGCATTTATCAGCCCCAGATAAGCAATTAGAGAGCCTTCCAGCTCAATCAATCTATAAAGAGCATATACCCCGATCTTTGAGGTATAGGCAGACATCAATACAGTCAGCTGAAATGGTATCATTGTATATGTTCGGATCATCCAGGCATGTATGCCTATAAAACCTAATTTCATAGCTATACCGAGCAGAATAAAGGGCAGACCTCTTTCCGGTGAGGCCAGCATAATTGTCCCGGTCTGAGTGTAATGTAATATTATCCCGAAAAGAAGGCTCAGCCCTCCCACGAAATGTACAATGAAATAATACTTAGCGGTGAAACGCAGGGAAGGATCAAACCTATCAAAGATCAGAAAAAAGGCCGTTACAGTTATCATTTCCCATAAGATAAAAAAGGAGATGAAATCGCCCACAAAAAGCAGTGCCAGTGAAGAGCCAACAAAAAGATTTAGCAGGTTGATATTTGCTGAGGAGAAGAACTTTCCGGCATAAATTAAAACTATAACTGCAAAAGTAGCAAAAATATAACCGGTGTTCCTGCTGATGGGTGTGACATAGGCCAGAATCAAATCCATTTCCAGAAAGCTGGTGGTGGAAAGGATATCTCCCCCTGGAGCATTATAAATTGCAGAAATTGAAGCGGCCAGAGCTATTATAGAAAGCGATATTTTTTGTGTTTTGTTCCGGGCAATAAAACACAGCAGTGAAGCCAGCAATATCGGCATACCTGGATTAAGCATTGGCAGCCCTCCTTACACCTAAGAGCTTTTTGTATATAGGAATGGCCAGACTGTGAAACAGGCCCTGCTTTGGTTCTATTATATTTCAATAGATTTTTGCAGGCATAATGATATGCTCTTTAATATTCTGGCTCAGCTGCTTCAACCTGGAAAGAGTAGTTTCCTGGGAGAGAGGCTGATACTTATTGACAATAAGCAGATTATCGTTGCTGTGTCGGGCTATTCTGGCTGCTCTGTTGCCAATGTGGCTAAGGCTGAACCGCCTGAGAGAATTGCCTATTACCGTCAGATCAGATTTTTGTGCCTCTTCCAGTATTTTATCCGAGACAGAAAATCTTTCCTCAATCTCATATTTTATGGGCAAGTTAACTTCATCAGCGGCCAGCTCTTTCAAATTCTGACGGCAGCTATCCTTTTTGCTTTCCGGAGCATCAGGACTGACTATATGAAATACCTTAATTTGAGCTTTTGTTTGGCGGGCAATTTTGCGTGCTATCTGCAGTCCGTAGTAAGAATTTCTTTTGCCATCGTAAGCAACAGATATTAAATCGAGATCTTCAAAATAATGTCCTTTCAAGACTGCAATTGAACCTCTGGCCTGATGCATCGTTTTTCTGATTACTCCACCCATCCCTATTCGAAAACGTTTCTTTTTCTGCCAGCTCATCAATATCAAATCAGCACTTTCCCTCTCCGACTGCTCCAGGATGGCATCTGAAATGCTGTGATCAAATACAATCAGATATCTCTGTTCTCTCTCAGTTCTGCCGAAATAGTTCCGAAGAGTTTCATCAAGTTCCTGGAAATTTTCATCCAGTTCTTCAATATTTCGCTCTCTGGCCTCTGTTAAACTCATCTCATCGGGAACATCCACTACATTGAGGCCGATTGTTATATCACCAATGTGGTCAGCCATTCGCAGTAGATCTCTTCCCGCTTTGTGGTCTAAAACCGGCACCATAACCCGCATTGGAATACCGGCAGAAGAAACTACTAACTCTTCATTTCTCTCCTCCAAACTTTTAGATTCTTTAATACTCTTCATTTACTTTTCCTCCTCAAAATTATCATCTTGAAAAATAGAACTTATTTGAGCTAAAACCTGGATTATTAAAAGCCTGAGCAGTTTTTCATATTGAAATTATCTTTTTCTTTCTCAGCATTTTCCACTTCTTTGGCTATAATTGGAGCAGATATTGATAATGCTGGTTTATATCCATTTTGTCTTCTATGAAGATGAATTTTTATTATTTCTCCTGTTTCTGTGTCATTTTTTTTCCACTTAAAGACATAAGGAACTTGCCCTTTCTGAAAATTTGTTTTTTTTATATTTCCACCTATGGAGGGTAAACCATATTGTTTATAAATTAATTCATGCAGCAAATTAACCTGGTACATAACCTCCGAGAAATTCGAGAAGCAGTTTTGAGCAATTAAGCTAATTTCATATAATCTATTTTTGAAATACTTTGTGCTTATTCTATAATGAAAATTTCCTGCTTTTTGCTCAAATGTATATAAATATTCATCCTCTGATTCTTTTGTATTTTTATCTTTTTTGAAAGTTTTTCTTACCTTTTCCTCCTTCATACCTAAAACAACATTCAAGGGTTTAACGGATTCATTTTCTTTTGTCTTCTCCTTATAAAAATTATCCTCGCAATCCTGGCAACTGTAATCTTTCCAAGAACTACTGGTAGCTGATAATATTATTACTAAAGCTAAAATCCCAACAGATGCCGTACCCAGAGCAAGTATCGGCTCTACGAAATGATTACCTGTTAAAGATCCCAAAAATACTATGCCCACAAATATAACCCCAAATCTCCAGAGAATATTGCTTCTTGGGCCTTTTTTTGTTACTTCTCCTCCTCCACAATTAGGACAAGCAATTTTTTCTTCTGTCATTGTTATCCCTCCTATAAATTTTTAGGAGGTGTTAAAAACCTGATGTTCTGAATCATTCTTTTATGGTTCCAATTATAATAGGATTTTAAATTATAGTATTGAATTTTTCAAAAGTTTTTTCCGGGAATAATTATATCTGGCTTCCAGCTATAAAATCTTGTGGGTGAACCATCTCCTGTTTTTGATCATGCTAAATAATAGGCTTCACCCCTTTACCTGTTTAATTTTTGTTTTAATAAACTATTAATTTCTAGAATTTTTGGGGTGAAGCCCTTTTTCTTTGCTTGAGTTTTCCGGGCTATCAGCGGCTAAAAATCCTGCAAACGCCTTAACTGCTTTTTATCCTGCTGTTATTTTGATTTCTCCAGCTCTTTTTCACGCATGGGGTCAATCTCCACCAGCTTGACATCCCTCAATTTCATCTTTTCTTTCTGGCTGTCCGTATTTCTATAATAACAGTGATTGCAGATTTCAGCTTCGGTCATTTCGGTATGATTTCTCTTTTGGTGGCACTCAGGGCAGTAGATAATATGGGGAAAAGGGTCAAATTTTGACATTATTTTCACCTCCTTTTGGTGAAATATTTTGAGGGAAATAGTCCGGAATTTTAATTTTTCCCGGACAGACAAAGGAGCACAGCCCACAATTTATGCAGTCTTCCGGGTTTAGCCCCTTCAAGCTTCCCGGCTGGCTGTAAAGACTGGATGCTTCCAGGATAAGCAGCGGGTAGAGCTCCATCGGACAGATATCAACACAGTATCCACAGCGCACGCAATCAGATGGTTCGCCGGAATAGGTCACACTGCTGCCGTTCTGATAGGGTGATATTTCTTCTGCTCTGCCGTTGCCGTTGCTTAAAGGAAAACTTTTTTTGCGGGAGATAGCATCATGATAGAGGTCCCTGAATTTTTCCGAACTCAAACCTATAAGTCCGTAGCGATAACCCAGATCCTGTACAACACAGTCACCGGCAGCCTCACAGTTAATACAGTCAAAATTATGATCTTTCAGCATCTCATCCACAAGTCTACGCCTTTTCTCTTCCAGATCGTCAGCAAAGGCTGTAACTTCCATACCATCTTCGATCTCCACGGAGCAGGCCAGTTCTTCTTCACCGTCGACTCTGACCAGACAGAGGCCGCAGGCCTCTGCCGGCGTCATATGCGGGCGGTAGCAGAAACCGGGTATATCTATATTATTTTCCCGGGCTACCTCCAGCAGTATTCTGCCGGCAGAGGTTTTAAGGGGCCTACCATCTATGGTTATAATAACTCCATCTTTAACTTCAATCATCTTCTAACCTCCTTGCCGGTGATTTTGTTTTGCGGTTCGGGATGGCAGAACATCTATGGCTGAAAAGGGGCATTCATCCAGACAGTTGATGCAGCGAATACAGCTGTCGTAATCGAGCTGATAGGCCTCCCCGCCTGGCTCCCCTTCGATAGCATCTGTGGGGCAGACCTGGCGGCAGCGGTCACAGGCCCGACAGTCCTCTTCATCTATTTGCAGGCTCTGACGTCTGGGCAGTTTTTCCAGACGGCATGGTGTTCTTTTCAGTTCTGGTACCATAGTATTTTCATCAATTCTATCATCAGTGAGCCGGTTGGCAGGAGAGAAGACAAAATGTATGGGCAAAAATACCGCGCCCTGCTGAACTCTGTCCGTAACCCGGGCTGATACCCGGACAGCACCACGGGGGGATCTTATCTGTATCTCCTCTCCATCATTTATTTCATGCTCCAGTGCATCCTGAGGATTGATTTCTGCATAGGGTCCGCTGGCCTGAGGTTTGAGCATTTCATTGTTCATGATATCTGTGTGGACCCGGAAAATACTGCGGCCTGTAGTCAGCTGCAGCGGATATTCCTCATCGGTGATCGTCTGCTGCTCTTCTGCATCCATGGGCAGGAAAGCAGCTTTGCCCCGCTCCGGACCCTGTTTATGCAGATGGCTGGTGCCGCTGCCTTCCTCTTTTAGCGGCCACTGAATGCCTTCGCCTTCTATACTTTCGTAGTTAATGCCCTGATAGATCGGTGTGAGTGAGGTGATCTCATTCATTATTTCCTCCGGACGGTTATAGCCAAAATCATGGCCCAAATTGCGGGCAAGAGCACAGATTATTTCCCAGTCCGCCCGGGCGCTGCCGGGAGGATCGATGAGCTTGTTCACCCTGGATATTCTGCGCTCACTGCTGGTAAATGTTCCATCCTTCTCCAAAAAGGTCGCCGCCGGCAGCACTACATCGGCTTTTTTACCCGATTCGGTCAGGAAAGGATCGATAACCACGAATAGATCGATATTATCCAGAGCTTTTTTGGTTTTGCCCCTGTGTGGCTGTGAGAGCAGAGGATTTGCCCCCAGAGCTATAAGGGCTTTGAGTTCACCTGCGGCTGCACTGTCCCGCATCTCCAGTGCTGTCATTCCTTTTTCATCCGGCAGTTCATGCTGCCAGCTGCGGGTGAACTTGCCCAGAGCGTTCCCATCATCTAAAGACTGATAGCCGGGAAGTTTATGGGGTTCAGCACCCATATCTGCTGCGCCCTGGGCATTTATCTGGCCCTGGAGGGGATATATGCCTGCACCCTCACCTGTTATATTACCTGTGAGCAGAGCCAGGTTGATGAGAGATTTGACATTTTCGCTGCCCGATGAGTGCTGGGTTATACCTGAGCCGATCAGGATTGAAAATCTGTCTGCTCTGCCTATCAATTCCGCAGCCTTATCCAGCTTTTCAACAGGAATACCTGCCATCTCAGCCAGCTCATATTTTTCCATTTCCGGCAGCGAGTTTCTGAACCCCTCGAAGCCTACACCAAACTCTTCCACAAATTCTTCATCATACAGATCTCTATCGATTATAGTCTTCAGAATTCCCTGCAAAACTCTGACGTCACTGCCAGGGTTGGGGCTGAGCCACTGGCTGGACCAGCGGGCCAGCAATATTTCGCGGGGATCGAGGACGATAAGATCGGCTCCTTTTTCCCTCACCGCCTTTCTCACATAGCGTGAGATGACGGGATGGGTGGTGGTTAGATTGGATCCTGCTACCAGGATACAGTCCGACTCTTTCAGATCCTCTATACTGCCGGTCATAGCTCCTGTGCCCAGAGATTCCTCCAGCAGCTTCAAAGTTGTGCCCTGGCAGTAGCTGCTGGTGTGATCGATATTATTGGTATTAAGGCAGATACGCATGAACTTCTGCAGGAGATAGTTGCCCTCATTGGTAGCCTTGCCTGAGGCCAGTGCCCCGATAGTTTCGGAGCCATGCTCTTCTTTTATCCCCTCTAAATTTCTTTTTATGGCACTGAGCGCTTCCTGCCAGGAAACGGGCACCAGATCTCCGTTCTTTCTCAGGAGGGGGCGGGTGAGGCGGCGGTCAGAGTTCACATAGGCATGACCGAATCTGCCGTTTACACACAGAGCTCCCTGATTGGGGGAAGCTCCCACCGCTTCCACTCTTATCAGTTCATCATTGTGGGCATATGCTTTTATCTGACAGCCCGCAGCACAGTTACTGCAGGTGGTTTGAACTTCGCTGTCCGCCTCCCATTTGCGGATGGGAGATCCGGGCTGTCTGGCACTGAGGGCTCCTGTGGGACAGATCTCAAAACATTCACCACAGACATCGCAGACGGTAAAATCGACATCCAGCAGACCGGCATTTCTCACTATATCACCTTCATCATCGCCATTTAGGCTCAAAATTCCTTTCTCCTGAATTTCGTCACAGGCCTTGACACATAGCTTACACATAATGCATTTAGAGGAGTCATAGGAGAGCACGGGCGATGTGGAGGTATCCATTTCGGGCTGGTTTCCTTCGCCGGGTCTGTGCTCCCTCAGCTGAGCTCCATAGGAAGCTGTGAGTTTGAGGCGGTCGAAATAGGGGGCAAAGGGATTCATTATGGCCAGAGCCACGAAAGAACTGCCGTAAAGCCCCACCAGCTGTCCTGCCATGGTTAAAACCGCCAGAACGGCTCCGAAGGCGTATTCACCGGCAGTTGTGGCTGGTGTGGTCTGGGGTTCGGTGGCCATGTAAAAGGCCAGAAATATGACGCTGCCCGTAAAAACATGAAAAGCAATTCTCATTATGATGGGGCTTCCGGTGGCTGCTCCCAGCAGCACGGAAAGAGCTGTCATACCCGCCAGATAGCTTAAAGCCAGCCGCCATTTTAGCCTTATCCATATGGCCAGCAGCACACCTGAGGCTACGGTTAAAAGCCCCGAAGCACCGCCTATCCAGCCGTGTCTCTTCCACAGAAAAAGACTTTCGGTGATGCTGAGATTTTCTGTGCCGTAAAACCCGTAAGCTTCGGCAAATTCCATGGCAGCTACAAAACCCTCACCGGAGAGAAGGTTGTACTGTAGATGCTCGGGGTAGAAGAGCTGCCCGGCAGTTAAAGGATCGGATAAAAACCACATGCTTGTTATCAGCAAAAGCACCAGGGCCTTGGCTCCAGCAGCGGGATTGATTATCTTGCGGCCGAAGTATTTTTCCTGCCCCCATTTAAATACGACCATGGTCACCGCTGAGATAAGCGCGGTTACGGGATAGGGTGAAAGCTCTCCCACACAGAGACCGACGATCATTCCTGCTACCAGAGGAGAATAAAATGTTTTATAGGTCGGCTCTCCCAGATTGGAGAGATCCTGCTGTTCAAAGAGCTTGATCAGCAGATGACAGCCCACAGCCGTAATTACAGCCGTAAGGATGTTAAAGAGGGCCGGCTGTCCCATGGCTATTACGGCGGCAGCGGCCGGTATACACATGGCCACAAAGGTTCTGAGCATGATCTGGTCTTCAGTCAGTCCCGAGTGTCTGTCGGGAGACAGTTCTGCACTTTTTGACTCTGCCTGCTTATTTTCTGGATGATTTTTAGAGAGATTATACATAATATAATACCTCCTGCTGACATAGTTAAAGGATGAGAGATGGGATAGAACTGGCCAGCACACTTTTGGGGAAAGGGTGTCTATCCCATCTCTGCTGCACAGAAAAATTCTGCTCACCTATTAATATTTGCAACAGCTATGCCAGCCTGCACCCATTCTGGAGAAAATCTTTAAATTGGTTAAAAAAACTCTGATTTAGAGTTCTGAGTCATGCTGACAGCAGATAATGAGCAGGAATTTTTACTGGAAGCTGAAAGCAGGTGTTGAGATTTTGACACCCTTCAAGCCGGTTTATTTCGGGGTGTGTCAGTCATCTGACACCAGGGAGTATTTTGCCGCTTGAGTGAATATAATCACATGAATAATATAGAAATTAATTGTTTTAATTTCCTATTTATAGTTTTATACAGGGGTAATCATGATTATCAATATTGAGAATTTTGACTGAATGTAATTTGACCATTAATATTTAGCGATGAACGGGAAATATACAAAATCACATTTGCATTCCTTCGAATATGATGTTAATCTAAAACTGCAATAAAGAATAAATTCACAAATGTCATTATACACCCGATTGCCCACTTCGGGTTAGGGCCGGGTAAAGTGACTGCGGGGTGATATGAATGATAGATTTAGGTGAAATGAAGGTAGAAAATTTTATGTCTCAAAACTATGTTACTATTGATCCTCCGCTGATATTTGAGGATATTCTGAATGAGATGCTTGAAAATAATCAGCAGGAGGTTCTTATAGTCGATGAGCGGGAGAAACTGCAGGGGATAATCACCTTTTCGGACCTGAATGAAGATAAAATTGAATGTGCAGAAACCAGCTATGATGTTATCTCTGTTTCACCGGATGCATCTTTATCACGGGCCCGTCGAATAATGCGTGAGCACAGCATCGGCAGGCTTCCGGTCACAGAAGATGGAAAAGTTGTGGGCATACTGCGCAAGGAAAATCTCTTCCTAGGATTATATGAGAACAAGCAGATTTTGACCCAGAATTTCTTCAAGCTTCTGGACAATGTACAGGAGGCTGTGTGTGTCATAAACTGCCAGGGTGAGGTAGTGGTCTGGAATGAAAGGGCTGCAGAAATTACAGGAGTTGAGAAGAAGGAGATTGTAGAAGAAAATATCGCTACTTTCTTTCCCGATTCACTTCTGCCCTCAGTTCTCAAAAAGGAAAGAGCTGTGGAAAACATAAAACATTCTCCCCGTCCGGGCCTGCACATTATAATAAGTGCCAGACCTGTCTATTTTTTCGGTGAGCTGTTGGGAGTAATAGCTACCGCTCGAGAGGTTGAAGAGGTGGCCGATGTGAGCTGGCAGGTGGAGAAAAAAAGCCGGGAAGAGAAGGGAGAGAAGGCTAAAGTGAAGACAGAGGTGCTGCCGGCAGAAAAAGTCAGGGCTGCAGGAGATGATGATGCCTTTCAGCTGATCAAGGGCAGCAGTGAGGGGCTGGAGAAGATGAAGAAGAAAGCGCGCCAGGCAGCCACCACCGATTTTAATGTACTGCTGTTAGGAGAGAGCGGTACCGGCAAGGAGCTATTTGCCCGGGCTATCCACAGGGCCAGCGAGCGCAGTGGCAGTTTTGTGCCGGTCAACTGCAGTGCTATCCCCGCCGATCTGTTTGAGAGCGAGATGTTTGGCTATGTAGAAGGAGCCTTCACCGGCGCTTCATCTGGAGGAAAGAAAGGCTATTTTGAGATGGCAGATGGGGGGACACTGTTTCTGGACGAAATCGAATCTATGCCTCTTTCCATGCAGGCTAAACTGCTGCGGGTGCTGCAGGAACGGAGGATAAAGAGGGTGGGAAGCGAAGAATTTATAGATGTCGATGTGAGAATAATATCGGCTGCCAGCACTGATCTGAAGAAGAAGCTGAACAATGAGGAATTCCGCCAGGACCTCTATTATCGCATAGATGTTATCGACTTAGAACTTCCTCCCCTGCGGGAGAGAAAAGAGGATATTCCCGAGCTTCTTGAGGTCTTTCTCAGGGAGCTCAGCTGGAAGAGCGATCTCTCACAAGTGGAGTTATGTCCGGGGGTTATGGGTGCTCTGATAAGCTATGACTGGCCGGGCAATATCAGGGAGTTGAAGAATACGGCTAAGCACCTGCTGGCCTTTGCCAGCTCGGGCAGAATCACGGTGGAATGTCTGCCGGATAGAATATTAAATGAGATCTCCCCCGCTGCTGAAGAAGTCGAGGAAATAGGAGGAGAGAGTATCTCCAAAATTGAGCTGGAAGAAATTCAGTCAGATATAGCTATAATAAAGCAGATGGAAAATCTAAATCTGGAGGAAAACCTGGAGGAAATGGAAAAAAGGATAATAGCGATGGCTCTCAAGAAAACCTCCGGCAACAAATCACGGGCGGCAGATCTGCTTAAAATACCGCGCAGCACACTCCACTACAAAATCGATAAATACGATATCAAAATGGACGATCAGCAATCAGGCTAGTCGTCGAGCGATTTCCTTTCCATGATCTTTCCTGAAGAAATTGGACTCTGTCTTTGATACTTTCATGACCGGTGTCTTCAGTTAGTTTCTCAAAATTATATAAATGGTGATTTAAACAGCTTATAGAACATTTGACATTTTGGGTTATTCTGAGTATTATAAAAATGGGAGAGGCTCTTTCTTTGGTTATTTGATGCTTTTTTTAATGTTACCAAAAGGGGGCTCTCCTTTTATTATTTCTGAGAGATTTTATTGTACAGTATTTTTCTTTGATCATATCAGTTAATGTGGGAATATTTAAAATGCAGTCCAGGCTAGAGGCCACAGTTTAATAGTGTGATCCTCATAGGAGGGTACAGTGCTCTCCAGGCGGCAGGGTATTGCATCAAAAGCGGGTTGGAACAAAATTCCAAAAAACTTTTTGGACATGAATAATGCCCGAATAAGGGGTGTGATATGTATGGAAAGAAGAGATTTTATCAAATTATGTGCAGCAGCAGCTGCTGCAGGAACAGGTCTTTTGGGAGTGCGGAATTTTCTGGGAGAGGAAGATGATTATACTGGTATCGCCGCTGATGATGTCGATGAGCTAAAAGAAGCCTATCATTACAGCGGTCTTGAGAATGGAGAGGTGCTGTGTGGAATATGCTTTCGTGAATGCAGGATTTCCGATGGCGATTCAGGCTTCTGCCGGATCAGGGTAAATAATAATGGCACACTTTATAATAAAGTTTACGCCCGGCCCTCAGCTGTGAACGTAGATCCCATCGAAAAAGAACCCATGCATCACTTTTATCCCGGCACTGATATACTCTGTGTGGGCACCGCCAGCTGTAATTTTCGCTGCCAGTTCTGTCATAACTGGCATCTATCTCAGCGAGATATTGATGAGGTTGAAAGGACCTATGATTTAGATCCGGAGAGTATAGTCGCTGAAGCGCAGAACAGTGGAGCACCGGGAATTTCTTTCACTTATAATGAGCCCACCGTGTTTTATGAATATATGTATGATATAGCCCGGCAGGCCAGCCAGGAAGGGTTCAATGTAATTTTTCACACTAATGGCAGCATGCGGGAGGAGCCGCTGCTGGAACTGCTCAAATATGTAGATGGTGTAACTGTAGATTTAAAAGCTTTTACCGATGATTTTTATCGCGATGTCATTAAGGCTGAAAAGGAACCTGTACTGGATACACTCAAAACCATCGAGTCTGAGGGGGTCTGGCTGGAGATAGTCAATCTGGTTCTTCCCGACTATAACGATGATCCCGATAATATTGCCGATATGTCCGCCTGGGTTGTCGATGAATTAAATGAGGATGTTCCCCTTCATTTTAGTCGATTTACACCATCCTATCAGATGACCGATCTCTCTCCCACCCCCGTGGATACACTGGAAAGATGCCGGGAGGTGGCTCTGGATCAGGGCGTTAACCACGTTACCATAGGAAATGTACCCGGACATGAGGCCAATTCGACTTTCTGCCCCGGTTGTGGCGAGGAGATAATCAGCAGACATCACTTCACCGTTCATGATATCAATTTGACAGATGGCAGCTGTGAATACTGCGGCAGAGAGATCGCCGGTGTATGGAAATGATAAAAAGTATTACCTCCATCTCGCCCAAAATTCCTCTATCGGCTTCAGTTATTTTAATCGGTATTGGTGGGATGGTGGGGCAGCTTCTTCTTATCCGGGTGCTGATGGTTATATTTCTGGGAAATGAGCTCTCAATGAGTCTTGTTATTGCCAGCTGGCTTCTCTTTGAAGGAGCGGGCTCTTATCTGGGGGGTAAAATAAGCGACAGAAAGCCCTCCAGTGTTTATAAAGCTTATCTGATGATTTTCACACTTTACCCCTTCCTGCTGGCAGGAGCTGTTTTCCTGGCCCGTTTCATGGGGCATGGGCTGCCAGGTCTTATTCCCGGGGAGGCCATGACGCTGGGCCAGATGCTGTTGACTTCTACTCTAACAGTAGGAGTTACGGGAATTTTCCACGGCAGTCTCTTTCCACTGTGTGCTCAGATGCTTCAGCAGTCGGCTGTTAATCTGCCCGTCAGCCGGGCCTATATAACTGAAATTATAGGCACAGTCCTGGGTGGATTGATCTTTGTGTTTCTGCTGGCTCCCCGGATTACAGCCATGGAAGTATCTCTGGGACTGATTATATTACATCTTCCGGTGACTTTTTTTCTGCTTAATATTATAGACGGGAAGGAAGCTGCCAAAAAACAGCGGAATAGGTTGAAGAGGAAGAGAAGTTATGTTTTGGTATTGATTGTGCTGGGGCTAATTTTTTCTTTCCCTGTTTTGAGTTCACATCTGCATGAGGTTTCTCTGGCCGGGTTCTGGCCTGAGGGTGATATCGTAGATTATCGTAATTCTCCCCAGGGCAATATAGTTACACTGGAACAGCATAATGAGAAGAGCGTCTTATATGATGGCAGGCCTATGATGTCCCTGCCTCACCCCGATACCGCTTCTCTTAAGGATTATGCCTATCTGGCGGGAACTGCTCATTCTGAACCTGATGAGATGCTTGTCCTGGGGGCAGGACTGGGAGGACTGCTCAATTATTTTTTAGATCATCCTGTGGAAAACCTGACTTACGCTGAGCTTGATCCTGAATTGCTGCAGGTGGCAGAAAATATAGAAGCAGATGTTATTGAAGAAGAGTTCGGGGATGAGCGAACCAGAATAAAGAATCAAGATGGCCGCCTTTATCTTAACAGAACTGATAGAAAATTTGACATGATTGTTCTTGGGGAAATAGAAACAGATACCCTGCAGACCAATAGATTTTTCACTGAGGAGTTTTTCCAGCTTGCGAACGAACGCCTGTACGAAGGAGGTATGGTTGCTTTTACTCTTGAGGGTTCTCCCACCTATCTGGGGGATGAAATGGGTTTGCTCAACAGCTCACTATATGAAACTGCAGGTGAAGTTTTTTCAGAGGTTAAATTAATTCCCGGTGATCAGAATATAATGCTTGCTTCACATGAGGAGATAGAAGTGAGCCCCGGAGTTTTTTCTGAAAGAATGGAAGAAAGAGGTATTTATGGGGGGATGTTTACCCGGGATTTTCTAGATTACCGTCTTGATCCTGACCGAATTGAAGAGTTTAATCTGCGTCTGGAAGAATTTGGGGCGATGGTTAATAGAGATTTTGCTCCGGCTGGCTTTTTGTACGGACTTTTAAACTGGGCCAGGGCTTTTGCCCCGGAGTCGCTAAGAGTGATTTACGGATTGGCAGCCAGAATATCCTTTATTATTCCGGCTGCTGCGGTGCTGGCCGGTCTTCTTATCTGGAGGCTGCTTTTAAAATCCGAAGCCAGCTCTGCCAACAGGCTTACCTACGCCATAGGCACCAGCGGAGGGGCAGCCATGTCTTTTGATCTTTTTACACTCTTTGCCTTTCAAAGCCTTTTTGGGCATATATATCAGCTTAACGGTCTTTTTATCGCTGCTTTTATGGGGGGCATGTTCTGCGGGGGGCGCTTCAGCCATCATAATATTGTGAAAAAGAAGGAGGGGCTAAAATCCTCGTTTCTGCGCCTGGAGCTGGGCGTTATAGCTCTGCTTATCGTATTTCCGCTGATGGTAAATCTGCTGAGGGGAGTTATGCTTCTGCCGGCAGCGGCAAGTGTTGGAGCAGTTTTATGCGTTCTTTTTGCTCTTTTTTCCGGGGGGATTGTGGGAGCACAGTTTCCTCTGGCCACTAATTTACTTCCAGACAGATTTAAAAAGGAGGCAGGTTCTGCAGCGGGCAGGATTTATACCGCGGATTTAATAGGGGGCTGGCTGGCCGGCCTGCTGGTGGGTATCGTCTTTTTTCCCCTGCTGGGTTTGACCACAACCCTGGCTGTTCTGGCTGTTTTCAAATTGAGCAGTCTTTATTTTGTGCGCGGTCTGTCAGTGGGATAATCCTTGGTTGCCTGTATATGTAAAATTTTTAATGATTTTAAAAACCAGAAAAGGGCGGGGGGTTATGAATCATGGATCGTCGTAAATTTATTAATCTGGGCTGCCGCACCCTGGCCTCGCTGGTGCTTCTGCCGGGATTATTAGATCTTTCCTCCGGTGAAGACTTTCTTTTAGAGGAGAGAGGGATTGAGGCAGCGGAAGAGGTAACGCTGACAGAGGAAGATATAGCTGCCCGGGAGGCGATGTATTATTCGCGTCTTGATAATGAAGAGGTGCTCTGTGAACTGTGTTCTCAGGGCTGCCGTCTTTCGCCCGGAGAGAGCCAGGGCTATAGCAGTTGACAGTGGTCTTAAATACGTTTATATTGGCAATGTACCCGGCCATGAGTATAACGCCACATTCTGTCCCAGCTGTGAACGAGAGATTGTGAAGAGGCATCATTTCAGCATCAGAAGTGTTAATATAGAGGAGGGCCAATGCGAATTTTGCGGCCATTCAGTGGCCGGCATCTGGCAGGATTGAACGTTTTCGAATGCCGGGATGATGCCCGTGTATTTCCTGAGTAATCGAGCGCGGTAAAGCATGAGCAGTGCTATCTGAATATTTAAAAAAATACACTTTGTGAACCCAAAAATTAAGGGGGGAAAATGATGGGAGAGGAAACAAAGTGGCCAGGAAAAAATATTTTTATATTGGCTGCTGTACTGGCGGTGATTGGTCTGGGGATTGCATATACAGGTACTGGTGTCGACAGCAGCGAGGAACTGACCGCTGAAGAAACTGTGGAACTGCCCGATATTGATCATGAGGGAGTGGTGGAGACGATATATTACAGGGATTCTGTGCGCAGCTTTACAGACGAACCCTTATGCAGTGAGGATGCCGCCCACCTGCTCTGGGCCGGAGAGGGAATATCAGTCGATGGCGTAAGCGGGCCCACCAGAACCTCACCTTCAGCCGGAGCCACCAATCCCCTGGAAATATTTTTGGTGGCAGGTAATATGGAAGAAATGAGTGAGGGAGTCTATAATTATGATGTAGAAGAGCATGAGCTTAAACAGGTAAAGGATGAAGATCTCAGGGAAGACATTGCCATTGCGGCGCTGGGGCAGGAGTTTATGGCCGAGGCACCGGCGATTATGGTTATCGCGGCAGATTATGAGCGTACCACGGGGAGATACGGTGAAAGGGGAATTCAGTACGTGCACATGGAATCAGGCCATGCCGCTCAAAATATGAATCTGGTGGCTGAAGAAAGAGGTCTGGGGGCGGTTTTTGTCGGGGCTTTTGAAGATGAAGAAGTGCAGAATATTATGGGAACTGAGCAGGCTGAACCGCTGCTTTTGATACCTGTAGGAGTTGAAAGATGAGCTGGTTTACTTTGAATTTGCCTGCTGCATTCTTAAGAACTCCAACCAGGAGATGATTTCACTGAAAAAATATTTCACTAAAAAATAAAATAGATAGAGCCTAAATACTCTATAGTGTTTTTGAATCAGATGAGAGAAAAACATCAAACCCCCGGCTTTGCAGGCCGGGGGTTTGATGTTTATGTATGTAAAAAAATTAAAATGGTGTGGGTAAGTGGATTTGAACCACTGACCTCCACGATGTCAACGTGGCGCTCTGACCAGCTGAGCTATACCCACACTCAAATATTATTTTTCTGTAAGGCATGGTGCCGGGAGTGGGACTCGAACCCACACGGGCAAAGATTGCCCACCGGAT
>CAYXAK010000040.1:14516-17952 GCA_964462585.1 uncultured Halanaerobiaceae bacterium | reverse complement strand
ATATAATCATCTATCCTGGCCCTGATCTCTCCCCGGGGATCAAGCTCAAAGGCATCTGGCCTGATGGCCAGCAGCGAGGTTCCGCAGTCAATATCATCTGTGATACAGCTTTGAGGAAGCGGGGAAACTTCACCCAGGGGACAGTGCCCCCTGACCTTTCCATTTTCCTGATTTTCCAGCCTGGAGAGCTGTACCAGGTTGGAGCGGGAGGCAAAATCAGCGACAAATCTGTTTTTGGGCCGGGCGAATATCTCCCGGGGTGTTCCCGACTGTTCAATTCTGCCGTCTCTCATAACCGCCAGCCTGTCGGAGAGAGAAAAGGCATCTTCACGGTCATGTGAGACTATGATCGCCGGGGTTTCGCTTTTCTTCAGTATGGATTTTATCTCGCGGCGCATTCCTTCTCGCATCCTCTCATCCAGACTGCTGAAGGGTTCGTCCATCAGCACCACCGCCGGCTCTCTGCTCAAGGCCCGGGAGAGTGCAATTCTCTGCTTCTGCCCACCTGAGAGCTGATGGGGATGCTTTTTTTCGGCACCGCTCAAACCCACCATCTCCAGCAGATTCTCAACTCTTCTTTTTCTTTCTTTCCGGGAGAGCTCTTTTTCCAGGCCGAAAACTATATTTTCCTCCACAGTCAGATGGGGGAAGAGGGCATAATCCTGGAACATCATGCCCACGCTCCTCTTCTCCGGGGGCAGCATCCTGCCATCTCCGGCCACCAGTTCACCGTTGATACTGATACTTCCCTGCTCGGGCTTTATAAAACCGGCGATCATCCGCAGAACTGTGGTCTTGCCGCAGCCGGAAGGTCCCAGCAGTGTCATGATCTCATCATCCTGCAGTGAGAGGCTGAAATCGCAGACCGCCGGATCTTCCTGGCCGGCATATGTTTTGCTCACATTTTTAAGATCTAGAATACCCATTGTAAATACACCTCCGCTGAAATTAAAATCTGTCGATAATCAGTTTCAGGGGCAGCACTGATACAGCTATGAGGATCAGAGCCGGCAGTGCCGCCTCAGCATAAAAGCCTTCCGAGGCCTGCAGCCATATTCTCACCGCCAGTGTGTCAAAACCGGCCGGCCTCAGCATCAGCGCCGTGGTCAGCTCTTTCATGCTGCTGACAAAGACCAGCGCTCCTCCGGCTAAAAGGCCGGGCAGCACCAGGGGCAGGACCACCCTTCTCAGGAGTTTGAAGCCCGATACCCCCATGCCGCGGGCGGCATCTTCCAGTTTTTCGGCCACAAGCCTAAAGTTGGCCTCACCTGACTGCAGGCTGAGCGGCAGATATTTGATGATTAAAGACAGCAGAAAGACGACAAGTGTGCCGTAAAGTGCGGGCAGATAATTATTGAAGAAGGATATGAGTCCCAGAGCCACCACCACACCGGGCAATATATAGCCGGTTGAGGCCAGATTGCTGATGGTGGAGGTGATCTTGCCCGGATATCTCACCCGCAGATAGATCATGGGCAGTGAAATCACCATGGCTGCCAGTGCTGCCACACCCGAGCTGAGCAGGCTGTTATAGAGATATGGCAGTATATCCCAGTCGATCACACCCTGCTGCATTCCCTGCAGGAACCAGCCCGCCAGCACCGTTATCGGCAGTATCACACCGGCAGCAAAGACGGTTAAAACCAGAAAGAAGGCGGGCCAGCGCCACCTGCCCAGGCTTATGCGTGGGGTTTTTATCTCGCTCTCAACATCGTGCTCATATGATCTTTTTTTTCTGCTGATGTATTCGGCTGTGACCATTATAAAGGTGATTGTTATGAGGGCCAGGCTCAGCACGGCGGCTCCCTGCCGGTCGAATCTTCCCGTCATCTGAAAGTAGATGCTGGTGGCAAAGGTATCGTATCTGAGCATCGATACAGCCCCGAAATCCGCCAGCACATAGAGTGCGATCAGATAGCCTCCGGCTCCAAGTGCCGGCCGCAGCAGCGGCAGCTCAACTCTCTTGAATATTTCCCGGCTGCTCAGGCCGCAGCTTCTGGCCATCTCGTGCATATGGGGATTGATGCTGTCCAGTGAGGATGAGGCTATCAGAAACACATAGGGGTATGTGAAGACGGTCATGACCAGCGCTACACCGGGAAAGCTGAATATGTCCAGGGGCAGATCGAACCAGTTCTGCACCAGACCCACGGGGCCGAAGGCCATTATATAGCTCAAAGCCCCCACATAGGTTGGGACTGCCAGGGGTATGACCAGAGCCCAGCGGAAAAAACCGGCCCCGGGCAGGTCTGTCCTCACCACCAGCCAGGCCAGGACCAGACCTATTATCAGCCCCGCCGCCGTGACCACAGCTGCCAGGCCCAGTGTGCTGGTGAGAAGTGCCGGTATTCTCTGGCTGAGCAGCAGCTCCCAGCTGCTCTGATCGGCTGTGATGCCCTGCCAGAGCGTGTAGAACATCGGCAGAGCTATCAATACAGCTGACACAGCCGATATCAGAAGCAGCAGACCTGGAGGGGAATTGTCGCGCCAGACTCCCTCCCAGCTGGCCTGTATTTTTTGCAGCGGTTTTAAGATGGCTTCCTTCATATGCATAAACCCTCACAATGAAAATCATTTTCACTCCAGTCCATGATAATTATAGATTATACCGAGTTATCCTGTCAAGTTTTATCATTCACAATTACCCTTTTGTCGGGGGCAGTAATGATGTTATAATAAATTTGCAGGTTCAAAAGATCAGTCAGATCACACTCTATAAAGGGGGCTAAAAATGAGCAGTGTAGTGGTTCTCTATTACAGCAGAACGGGCAATACCGAGAAGATGGCCGAAGCCGTAAGCGAGGGAGCCAGAGAAGCGGATGTTGAATGTGAGGTCGAGCTGGCCTCGGTCGAGGATTTTGAGCCTGAAAGGCTGAAGGATTTCGAGGGTATTATCGTTGGTTCTCCAACATATTATGGCATACTGGCAGCAGAGGTAAAGGAATTTCTGGATGAGAGCATAAAAATCCACGGTGATCTGGCCGGCAAAATAGGCGCTGCCTTTGCCTCCTGTGGAACCGAGGGAGGAGGCTCGGAGACCGCCTGCCTCAGCATCATCAAAGGTCTTCTGGTACACGGCATCTGTGTGCGAGGATTTCATGATATCGGCCATTATGGACCTGTCAGCACCGGTGAACCCGATGAAAGGGCTCTTTCTGAATGCCGCCAGATAGGGCGCACCGTGGCCCGGATGGTTGTTTGAGATGGAGGAATTGTCCTCCGACCCGAGAAGTAAATTATAAGTATTTATGTAACATAAAATGTAAAATCGGGAGGGGAGTTTTTGATGAAGGGAGTAAACGGCAGGATACTGCGGGTTGATCTCGGTCAGGAGGAGTGGGAGGTGGAGGAACAGGATGATAAATTCTACAGAAAGTATATTGGAGGTCGGGGTTTTGCCCTGAACTACATGCACGATGAGATGGATCCCGGGGTT
>CAYXAK010000040.1:12209-14416 GCA_964462585.1 uncultured Halanaerobiaceae bacterium | reverse complement strand
CTGGTCAGATACGCCTGTATAACCAACAAACTGGGCCATTTCAACGGACGCAGCGGCATGGGAGCTGTGATGGGTTCAAAGAATTTAAAGGCCATAGCTGTGCGCGGCACTCAGGGCATTGAGCTGGCCGATAAGGATAGGGTTCTGGAGCTCAACCGCTGGACGGCCAAAGAGGGCATGGAAATTCCCGTGGCCCGGACACTGCATGAAGATGGCACCTGGCGATCCGTCCGCGGCAACCAGGAACAGGGAGCACTGCCCACTCGCAACTGGAATAAGGGTGAATTTGAGGGTGTGGACAGCATAGATGCCGAAAGCTGGCAGGAATCCTATGCCAAAGAGGGCAGGGGCTGTTATGCCTGTCCCATCCGCTGCAAGCGGGTGGTGGAGGTCGAAGGAGAAATAGAGGTGGATCCCCGCTACGGTGGACCGGAATATGAGACTGTGGGAGCTTTGGGCTCAACACTGGAGGTTGACAGCAAGGAGATTATCGCCAAGGCCAACGAGCTCTGCAACAGGTATACACTTGATACCATCTCCACCGGTATGACTATAGCCTTTGCCATGGAATGCTATGAGAACGATCTGCTCACAAAAGAGGACTGTGACGGTCTGGAACTGGAATTTGGCAACGAAGATGTGGTCCTTCCCCTGATCAAAAAGATCGCCCGCCGTGAGGGTATAGGTGATCTGCTGGCCGAGGGCAGTGTCAGAGCCTCCCAGAAGATAGGCCCCGGTGCGGAAGAGTATGTCCATCATGTCAAGGGACAGGAGATTCCCATGCATGATCCCCGGGTGAAGACCGGTGTCGGGCTGCAGTATTCACTGGCCAGCTACGGTGCAGACCATATGAAAGCCCCTCATGATACCGATTTTGCCCTGGAGGATAGCTATGGTCTGAAATCGCTGAAACCTCTGGGCCTATATGATACCGTCGATCCCCTCAGTCTGGAGGGTGATAAGCTGAGGCTCTTTTACAATCTCAATATCTACTGGACGCTGATAGATATACTGGGCTGCTGCTGTTTCGGCTATGTGCCTTCAGGTCCCGTAGATCTGGAACAGCTGCAGGATCTAATCAAGGCTGTAACAGGTGAGTTCATCACCTATCAGGAGCTGATGGATGCGGCTGAGAGGAGCATAGATATGGCCCGGGAGTTTAACTATAAAGCTGGCTTTACTGTTGAGGATGACAGCCTTGCAGATAAATTCTTTGAGGATTTTGCCGATGGCATCAACGAGGGAGAGCTGGCCATCGATAGAGAAGAATTCAAGGAAGCAGTGGAGACCTACTACGAGATGATGGGCTGGGATAACAAAACGGGCCGTCCCCGGCGTTCCAAACTGATCAAGATGGGAATAGAGTGGATAGCTGAATAGAGCTGAGGTGAAATTTAATGGAGGTTAAAGTCAGGCTCTTTGGCCATCTGCGTGAATACCGTCCCGGTGATGAACAGGAGGCTGCCGTGGAGATGGAGCCGGAGAGCTCACTGGCTGATCTGGTGGCAGAGCTGGGGATTCCGGAAGAAGAGCTGAGATTTTCTCTGATGCTGGTCAACGGCAGGCAGAGCGGCTCTGATCGGATTCTGCAGCAGGGTGATACTGTCAGCTTTGTCACCATGACCGAGGGAGGCTGAGATCGGCCGGCTGCATAATCCAGCTCGATAAACAGGAATGCCGCAGTCAATACAGAAAATATAACAGTGGTGAAGTGGTGAGTGGTTTATTTAAAACCTGAATTCAACCTAAAATATGGAACAGGAGGTCACAAAGGAGATGAAAGAGCTCATGCCTTTCAGCGGCCGTGCGCGAATATCGGCGGCTGTGATTACGGCAGTTATGGTTCTGGCCCTTATCACGGCCATCTGGGGAACATCTGCGGTGGCTGCAGGTGATGCTGATATGACTGTTACGGGAGTTGAATGGCAGGAATATAGCGAAGAACAGCAGGAGATATATCTCAGGGGCTTTATTGAGAGCTTCAATGAGATGAGAATAAAGATGATGCTCGATACGCTGGGAGAGGCGGATAGAGAAGAGGTTGAAAACAATCTGCGTGAGGGGGGCGAGCTGATACCCATCGAGCAGAAGGATTTCGACGGGCTGATCGCTGATGTGGATGACTATTTCGCTGAAAATGATAGTGATCGCCAGGTCAGCGATGTTCTCGTACACGAACTGGAAATTCTGGAATAGAGGTGAGTAAC
>CAYXAK010000040.1:8363-12109 GCA_964462585.1 uncultured Halanaerobiaceae bacterium | reverse complement strand
CCTCTGGCCGAGGCCATGGCCGATCATGCCGATGATCTGGAGGAGGCCGCAGCTGAGCTGGGGGCTGAATTTATCGATAAGGCCGATATCGGTTTCAAAATCTATCCCCTGCCTCATGTTCCCCTGGTCTACCTGCTCTGGCGGGGTGATGAGGATATAGCCGGTGGTGCCAATCTCGCCTTCGATTCATCTCTGATGATAAAACTGCATACAGAGGATATAGCCGTGCTGGGAGAGTATACGACGAGTCTGCTGCTGGAGAGGGCCGGTGTAAGCTGATAAATATATATCTAATCCCGGCCGGAAATGATCTTTAAGCAGTTAAGTCAGTACAAACAGGCTTTTCATATGTGCTGATAAATAAAGACAGGTTTATATAGAGCAGCCGAAGGAGGGGAGCTTCCCTCCTTTATTTTTTTGACCCTTATTTGACTTTCTCTGACCATTATAGTAAAATTGGTATTGAGCTGAGAGCAGCACTTTACAGGTAAAAAAGCAAAAGAGGTGATCTTTATATGAGAATGGATGATTTTACACACAGAGCCCAGCAGCTTCTGGCAGATGCCCAGCAGCAGGCTGTCGATAACAGCAATCAGGAGATCTATCCCGCCCATCTGCTCGGGGCCATGCTGGGTGAGGATGATGGCATAGTTAGACCTCTTCTGGAGAAGTCGGATATAGATCTGCAGAAACTGCAGGATGAATGTCAGGATATAATAGCAGGTCTGCCCCGTGTTTACGATGACGGCGGCAGGGTCTATATGTCCTCAAAGATGAATGCGGTTATGCAAAAAGCCCGCAGCGAATCAGGCGAGATGGGAGATGATTATATCTCCTCCGAACACCTTCTCCTGGGTCTGGCCGGCAGTGACAGCAGAGCCGGAGATCTTCTGAGCGACCGGGATATAACACCGGAGAAGCTCAAAAGTCTCATAGAGGAGCTCCGTTCCGGTGCAGCTGCCGACAGCCAGAATGCCGAGGATCAGTACCAGGTGCTGGAACAGTACACCATAGATATGACCGAGCTGGCCCGGGAGGGTGATCTGGATCCGGTCATAGGCCGGGACGAGAGGATAAGAAGGGTTATGCAGGTTCTCTCCCGCCGGCGCAAGAACAATCCGGTGCTCACCGGTGAGCCCGGTGTGGGCAAGACCGCGATCGTCGAGGGCCTGGCCCAGCGCATAGTCTCCGGCGATGTGCCCGAGGTGCTCAAGGATAAGAGGATTATACAGCTTGATATGGGTTCACTGATAGCCGGAACCAAGTATCGCGGTGAGTTCGAGGACAGGCTCAAGTCGGTGCTGCGGGAGATAAAGGAAGCCGAGGGCAGAATAATAGTATTCATAGATGAGATTCACACCATTGTGGGCGCCGGTTCCAGCGAGGGAGCCGTCGATGCCTCCAATCTGCTCAAACCGGCATTAGCCCGCGGTGAGCTGCACTGTGTCGGTGCCACCACACTCGATGAATACCGCGAGCATATCGAACAGGACGCCGCCCTGGAGAGGCGGCTGCAGCCGGTCAAAATTTCAGAGCCCTCTGTCAGCGATACCATCTCCATCCTGAGGGGGCTAAAGGAGAAGTATGAGATTCACCACGGTGTCCGCATCAAAGACGGCGCTCTGGAGGCGGCAGCCAAACTCTCAGAGCGGTATCTGACCGAGCGCTTTCAGCCCGACAAGGCCATCGATCTGGTCGATGAGGCTGCCTCCAAGGTCAAAATTGAGATCGATTCCATGCCCCTGGAGATCGATGAGCTAAACCGCCGCCTGAGAAGGCTGGAGACCGAGAGGGAGATGCTCAGAAATGAAGAGGACCCCGAAGATGTCGGGGAAGAACTGGATGAGCTGGATGAGGAGATAGCAGAGCTCAAATCCAGGCGGGATCCTCTGCTGGCACAGTGGAATCAGGAGAAAGAGCTGGTGGAAAGACGCCAGGAGATAAAAGAGGAGATGGATCGCGTCAAACATGAAGCCGAAAATGCCGAGAGGGAGGCCGATTACGAAAAGGCCGCCCGGCTGCGCTACGGCAGATTGAGTGAGCTGGAATCGGAGCTGGAGGAGATATCTGCCAGGATAGAAGAACATGACAGCCAGCGTGAGATGGTGCGAGAGGAAGTGACCGAGGAGGATATAGCTGAAATCGTGGCCTCCTGGACCGATATACCCGTGCAGAAGCTGCTGCAGTCCGAGAGGGAAAAGCTGGTCAACTTAGAGGAGCAGCTCTCCCGCCGCGTGGTGGGACAGGACGAGGGCATAGAAGCTGTCAGCAACTCCATCCGCCGCTCCCGCACAGGGCTGCAGTCCCGGGAAAGTCCCCTGGGTACATTTATGTTCATGGGGCCCACCGGTGTGGGCAAGACCGAGCTGGCCAAGACACTGGCCGCAAGGCTCTTCGATGACGAGAAGAACCTGATCAGATTCGATATGTCCGAGTATATGGAAAGGCACGCCGTGGCCAAATTGATCGGCTCCCCGCCGGGATATGTCGGTTATGAAGAGGGCGGACAGCTGACAGAGCAGGTGAGAAGACAGCCCTATTCTGTCATACTGCTCGATGAGATAGAAAAGGCCCATCCCGACGTCTTCAATATCCTCCTGCAGATACTCGATGACGGCATACTCACCGACAGCCAGGGCCGTGAGGTCAATTTCCGCAACACCATAATAATCATGACCTCAAATGTCGGCTCTCACTATATACAGGATCTGCAGGATAGAGATGAGATAGAGGAGAAGGTGACCGAAGCTTTAAAGCAGCAGTTCAGGCCGGAGTTTCTCAACAGGATAGATGATAGGATAATCTTCCACAGCCTCACACCGGCACATCTCAGAGAGATAGTCGATATCAAGATAGATGAACTGGCAGCACAGCTGGAAGAAGAGCAGGAGCTGGAGCTGAAGATAACGGATGCAGCCCGGGACAGGCTGGCCGAGCTCGGCTATGACCCGGCCTATGGCGCCCGTCCGCTGGAGCGGGTCATACAGAGCGAGATCAAGGATGAGCTGGCTTTAGAGCTTCTGGAGAAGGACAGAAGCGGTGAGCGGATTGTCAAAATAGATTACTCCCCCGCCGAAGAGGAATTCATCTTTGAATTCCGCCAGGATGAGGACCCGGCCGCTTAAAAGCTCTTAATGACCCCCGTCCTCTCCCCGGCGGGAAGGGCCGGGGCCGGACTGCGGCCTCTCCACCAGATAATCCCGGTACTTTTTGGGCATAAGGCTTTTCTGCAGCTCCGGATTTTTGCGCTCCTCTATGGCGATATAATCGAAAAATGTTCGCCACAGCTGCTGGTAATTTTCCTCCTCCCGGGCGTAATCCCCGGTATCGGGTGTGGGCAGACCGCCCGCATCGAGGAGCTCCCACTCCCCCCGGGAGAAGATCGCGGCTGTATCGCGCTCTCTATCGTGGATCATCCCCTCCTCGGTGGATAGCCTGGAGGCAAAATGAGGTATCAGCAGGCCAGTTATGTTGTGCTCGGGCTTGAAGGGAGCATAGAGGGAGCCATCGCTGAGCTGGCGGAAGCGGAGCAGACCCTTATAGCGGTGGTTTTCTCTTCTCACCTTTCCGGCCGCTTTTTTAACTTCTTTTATGCTCTCATTGAGGCTGCTCTCCTCTATTTTTTTATTCTCTTTAAAACATATCACCAGGGAGTTCAGTATTGTCAGTTCTATATCCTCGTACTCTGAGAGAAAGGCGTGATGTAAATATTTAAAGCTCTTATGTGAGATCTCTTCCCTGATGGC
>CAYXAK010000040.1:6490-8263 GCA_964462585.1 uncultured Halanaerobiaceae bacterium | reverse complement strand
CGCGGTCAATCTCTCTCTGATCAGCTCCCTCTTAAAGGGTATGGCAGCCGGATATTTCCCCCTGCAGGTGATAAAATATTTGGCCCGTTTGAGAACAGGGCCTATATCCTTCAGTGTTTCCATATCTACAGCCCCCTGCTGGCGGGCGGATATTATGCGGCGGGCTGATTTGAGCCCTATGCCCGGAATCCTTATCAGCAGGTCATAGTCAGCCCGGTTTATTTCCACCGGGAACTTCTCGAAATTGTTCAAAGCCCAGTTCGATTTGGGATCGAGCTCTCTGTCCAGGGCGGGATTTTCCTCATCCAGCAGCTCGCCGGCAGAAAAGTTATAGCGCCTTATGAGCCAGTCGGCCTGGTAGAGCCTGTGCTCGCGCAGGAGAGGCGGTCGATTCAGGCGGGGCAGGCGCCTGTCCCTGCTCACGGGCATAAATGCTGAGTAGTACACGCGTTTTAAATTCATATTTTCATATAGGCTCTCCGAGAGCCTGATTATCTGATAATCGGGCTCGGGACTGGCTCCCACGATTAGCTGTGTGCTCTGGCCGGCAGGAACAAAACGGGGTGTGCTGCTGTATTTCTGCCTCTCCTCCCGGTTCTGCTCTATATCCTCGCCGATCTCTGACATCGATGAGAGAATATCCTCACTGTCCTTGTCGGGGGCCAGGCTGTTGAAGCTCTCCCGGGAGGGCAGCTCAATATTGGCGCTGAGCCTGTCCGCCAGCCGCCCGGCTTTCTCAATAAGCTTATAGTCAGCACCCGGTATGGCTTTGAGGTGCACATATCCGCCGAAATTGTATTCCTCACGCAGAATTTCCACCGCCCGGCAGATCCTCTCCATGGTGTGATCCGGGCTCTTTTCGATGGCCGAGCTCAAAAACAGCCCCTCGATATAGTTGCGGCGGTAGAAGTTCACCGTCAGCCGGGCCAGCTCCTCAGGTGTAAAGGAGGCCCGGGGCCTGTCATTGCTGACTCTGTTGACACAGTAGGCACAGTCGTAGATGCAGCGGCTGGTGAAGAGGATTTTCAGAAGGGAGATACAGCGCCCATCTTCAGACCAGCTGTGGCAGATGCCGCTGGCAGCAGCACTGCCCAGCCTGTCAGAGCCCGCTTTCCGGGAGCTGCCGCTGGAGGAGCAGGAAGCATCGTATTTGGCTGCCCGGGTTAAAGCCCTGAGCTTATCCTGGAGCTCCATTCTATCACCCTTTCAACTCAATTTTATCATACATCTGTTTGTCATTCAAAAAACTATAGTATGCCGCCGGGGTTTGTGTTCTTTGCGGACAGGCAATAAATATGTTATCTTTATCTGTGGATGTGGATACATAAGGCCCGAAATACGAACTTTGAATGGAGGATATGAATATGACTGAAATCGATGGCAGAGAGTTTTTCTGTTCCTGGAGCGGAGGCAAGGACTCCTCTCTGGCCTACTACTACACACTGCAGGAAGGTGGAGTGCCCGCGGGGCTGGTGACGACCATGCTGGAGTCCGGCGATAGAACCAGAGCACATGGTCTCAGCCGTGAAATTCTGCGCCAGCAGGCCGATAGGCTAAATACCGATCTCTTTACCTGCCCCACAAGCTGGGATGATTATGAGGATAATTTCATAGAGCTGCTGGACGAGCTACAGCAGAAAAATGGAGAACTGGAACTGGGCGTATTCGGAGATATCGATCTGGAAGGGCATAGAGAGTGGGTGGAGAAGGTCTGTGGAGAGGTCGGCCTTACCGCCTATCTTCCCCTCTGGGAAAAATCCCGCAGAGAGCTGA
>CAYXAK010000040.1:4267-6390 GCA_964462585.1 uncultured Halanaerobiaceae bacterium | reverse complement strand
GAGGTCGGCCTTACCGCCTATCTTCCCCTCTGGGAAAAATCCCGCAGAGAGCTGATATGTGAATTTGTGGAGACCGATTTTGAAGCTATAATTGTGGCCCTCGATGCCGAAGTCCTCTCAGAGGAATATCTGGGCCGGCCGCTGGATATGGCCTTTATAGCCGAGCTGGAGAGGCTGGAGCTCGATCCCTCCGGCGAAAATGGTGAATACCATACGGTCGTGGTCGACGGTCCCATCTTCTCTGAGCCCCTCTCCTATGAGCTGGGAGAGATAACCAGCAGGGACGGCAAGCTCTTCCAGGAGATCATTTCCACAGCAGGAGGTAGTTAATATCCCCGACATCAAACTGGAGAGATATCGCTGGAAAATATATCTGCTGCTCAGCTTCTCCTTTCTCATCGCTTTTTTTCACCGCTATGCCATCGGCGTGATCTCCAATATGCTGGGGAGTGATCTGGAGCTCACCGCCACCCAGCTGGGCACGATCTCCTCACTCTATTATTATGCCTACGGGATACTGCAGGTTCCCGTCGGTGTGCTCACGGATAAGTTTGGTGTCAGGAAGATAACGACAGCAGGCATGGCCTCTATCGCCCTGGGCAGCCTCTTTTTCGCGCTGGCCTCCGGCAGACCTCTGGCCTACAGCGGCAGACTTCTGATAGGGATCGGCTCGGCCGTCTTTTTCATCTCCACACTCAAGACGATATCGGTCTGGTTTCCACCCGGGGCCTATACGAAGCTGCTGGGCTGGACCTCGCTCATAGGCAATACGGGAGCTCTGCTGGCCGCCACACCCTATTCACTGCTGGTGGGACTGACGGGCTGGCGCACTTCCTATCTGCTCTTTGCCGCCATAGCCGGTGTAATGATGGTCTCTATCTGGCTCATCGTCAGGGACTCACCCCGCGATCTGGGCCTGGATCCGGAGTTTGAGGTCGAAGAGGATGAGAGGAGCTTCGGCCAGATAGCCGCCGGCATCAAAAGAATGGCCGGGACAATGCAGTTCTGGCTCTATTTCTTCATAGCTTCCGCCCTCATGGGCAGTTTTATGAGCCTTTCCGGACTGTGGCTCGTCCCCTATATGACACATGTCTATGATTTTACGCGCAATGCGGCAGCAAATCTGGTGGTCGTGGTCACACTGGGTATGCTGATAGGCTCGGCTCTGCTGGGCTGGGCTGAGAGCAAGATTGGCAGCAGGGTTAAGATGATCAGGATAGCTGTTATATTCAATCTTCTGGTCTGGACCTACATAATTGTGCTGGAGGGAGCTCAGCCGCCTTTTGCCATTTTGCTGGGGATTCTCTTTGCCCTGGGGATCGTGGGGATGTTTATTCTCACCTCCTTCACAAATGTGAAGATGATGTTTCCGGATCTCAAAGGCAGTGCCACAGGTGTGATAAATATCGCCCCCTTTCTGGGTACCATCATCTTCAATTTTCTCATAGGCTGGCGCCTTGATGCCAGCTGGACAGGTGAGATGATGGAAAGCTCCCGCGTCTACACACTGCAGGGCTACCAGCAGGGTTTCGGCATAGTGCTGTTTTTCTCCGCTATAGCGCTCCTGCTCAGCTTCAAACTTGAGAGCCTGGAGCAATGAAATGATTGAATACGGGGGCTGTGGGCCGTGGTCTTGCAGCAGAAAAAAATTTTAAATCACCTCTTGACATTCTCTGACCTTTATTCTATAATTATAGGTGAAGAAAGGTCAGAGATGATAAAAAACAGGAAATGGAGGTGTCTGCGATGTTTGATCTGATGCCATTCAGAGGCGATCGCAGGGAGAGAAGAAGCGGCATGCCGATGGAGAGAATATTCGATGACTTCCTGACTGACACCATGGATATGTTCAGGAGCAGCTTCAAGACTGACGTGATCGAGAAGGACGACAGGTTCATAATCGAGGCAGAGCTGCCGGGCATGGACAGAGACGATATAAATATCGAACTTGAGGACGATATACTGACCATAAGTGCCGAGCATTCCGCTGAAGAGAAGCGCGAGGATAAAAACTATATCAGGCGCGAGAGAAGGACAGGCATGTTCCAGCGCTCCTTCCGGCTGGATAATGTCAAAGAGGATGAGATAAAGGCAGAATTCGAAAACGGCATTCTCAATGTCGA
>CAYXAK010000040.1:0-4167 GCA_964462585.1 uncultured Halanaerobiaceae bacterium | reverse complement strand
CCCTTCAGCACCTCACTCCACACCGTAGAGGAATCCGAGAACATAGTGCTGGAGGTCAGGGATGACGATGGTTACAGGGGCCTGGGCGAAGCCGCCCCCAGCACCGCGGTTACGGGGGATACAGCCGGTTCGGTTCAGGCTTTTATCGAGGGCTATCTCAAACCTCTGCTGCTGGAGGAGGAGATAAAAGGCTATGCCCATGCCTCAAGTCTGATACAGAACTGCGCCACAGGCAATCCCGGGGCAAGGGCGGCTGCGGAGATAGCAGTTTTCGATCTTTTTGCCCGCCGGCAGGGCCTGGCCCTCTATCAGCTGCTGGGCGGTTATGAAGAGGCGGTCAGGACCGATATGACGGTCGGTGTCAGCTCACCCGAAGAGATGGAGCAAGATGCCAGAGAGGCCGCTGAGGCAGGTTTTTCCACGCTCAAGCTGAAAGTTGGCAAAAATATTGAGGAGGATTTGAGGCGCGTGCGGACGGTGCGCGGGGCGGTAGGTGAGGGTATATCGGTCCGCCTCGATGCCAATCAGGGCTATGATCGCAAGGAGGCCGTGAGATTTATTGAGAAACTGGAGAGTGAAGAGCTGGATATAGAGCTGATTGAGCAGCCGGTGCCGGCCCATGATATAAAGGGTTTGAAGTATGTAACTGATCATGTGCTCACACCGGTCATGGCCGATGAGAGCCTCTTCAGCCCTGAAGATGCCATCAGACTGCTGCGGGAGAAAGCCTGCGATATCTTCAATATCAAGCTGATGAAAGCCGGGGGCCTCAGGCCGGCTGTGAAGATCAATGCCGCGGCTGAGTCTGCGGGGATAGAGTGCATGCTGGGCTGTATGCTGGAGAGCAGGCTGGCCATCTCTGCCGCCGCCCACCTGGCCGCCGCCTGCAGCAATATAACCAGGCTAGATCTCGATGCCCCTCTGCTGCTGGATGAAGATCCGGTTGTGGGCGGTGTTAGATACGAAGGTGAGCTGATGAAGATGCCGGCAGAGCCCGGACTGGGCATAGATAAAATCAAAAACCTGGAGGAGGCAGATAGGTAATGAAGAAAAAAATGAAGAGGGTGGAGAAATTTCTGCTCGACAAAATGAAAGAATCGAATCTGCCGGGGCTGAGCATGGCAGTTGTTGAGGGTGATAGCACGATCTACTCCCGGGGTTTTGGCCGCAGGGAGATGGCCAGCGGTAAGGCGGCCACAGCCCGCACGCTTTACGGTATCGGCAGCATCACCAAATCCTTCACCTGTCTGGCTCTCATGCAGCTGCAGGAAGAGGGAGAGCTGAATATCGATGATCCTGTCGGCCGTTATCTCGATTTTGATATCGAACCGGGTGGAAAGACCGTGACAATTGAACACCTGATGACACATACCAGCGGCATTCCGGGCCTGGCCTATGCCGAGGCCGCCATCTTGAATTCGGTGGGTGAGAAAGTTGAGGATGTGCCAATCGGCGATGTGGATGATATGCTCACCTTCATGGAGGACAGCCGGGACTGGCTGGAGACAGATCCCGGTCAGCGCTGGTTCTATCTCAATGAAGGTTATGTGCTGCTGGGAGGCATAATAGAAACTGTGAGCGGCAGCTCCTATGAGGATTATATCGGAGAGAATATATTTAAACCTCTGGGTATGGAGCGCACATGTTTCAGCCGGGAGGAAGTCGAAAATGACGATGATGCCGCCATCCCCTACCTGGTAGAGGGGGAGGAACGAACTCCTCAGGACTATCTCTACGGCAGCATCACAAGTGATGGCGGGATAATAAGCTGTGCTGAGGATATGGCCCGCTATCTGCAGCTCTATATTGAGGGAGGTGGGGAAGGTGTGATCTCCTCTGATTCTTTACAGGAGATGAAGAAGCCCCGGATACCCACTCCGGCCCGCACCCTTTATCAGCGGCAGGATGCTGGAGAGGGTGTTGAGGCGGATTACAGCCGGGAAAGCCGGCCCCGATATTATGGCTATGGCCTGGCCCGTGAGGATGATTTCCTCGGTTACAGCAAGGTGGGCCATGGAGGCAGTGTGCTGGTGTCCACAGCCCAGATGGATTTCATACCGGAGGAAGAGCTGGGTGTGGTGATTCTGGCCAACGGCAGCGGCTATCCCTTAAGCCAGCTCTCCAGCTACACACTGGCAGTCCTGCTCGATGAGGATCCCGACAGGCTGCATTTCCGCCGGGCAGAGATCGATCTTGAAAAGCTGACAGGCCGCTATGAAGCATATAAGGGCAACTATCAGCTGGAGATAGAGCGCAGCGGTGATATGCTCAGCCTGCAGAACGTCAGCAGCTCGCTGGGTGAGAAGGAGATGCTGATCCCGGATGAGCTGGGAGAGAAAAAGCTGGTCTTCTCTGCTCTGAGGGGCGGACGCCGTGTGCCGGTGGAGTTTTATCGGCGGGAAGATGGAATTGAGCTTCTCTACGGCCGCTACAAGCTAAAAAAGACCCCGGCACCCGGTGACTGATCGCGGTGATTTGACGGTATATTGCAGGTATGAACTGCGGCTTTGACACTGACTCCGCTCTGCTCGGATTCTGACTCTGAGTTTTCTTTGACAGCAGCTGGAGTATCTGATATACTCTTTTTGATATCAAAAAATGAAAATGGAATATCCTTTTAAACTGGTCCGGAGAGGCCGGTAAGGGAACGCATATAGAAATTTTCCTGTCTTGATCATGATGATCACTGATGCCCTCTTGCTGGTTTCCCGGTGAGAGGGCTTTTAAATTTATTTGCATATGGAGGTGGCTGATTTGAATCTGAGAACCAAAAAGGAGCTTATCGATGGTGAGGGCATAAACAGGGCTCTTACCCGGATTGCTCACGAGATAGTGGAGAAAAATGAAGGGCTGGATGAACTAGTGCTCATAGGCATCAGAACCAGGGGTGTGCCCCTGGCCGACAGAATAGCCGACAGGCTGGAGGAAATTGAGGAGGAGAGAGTGCAGACTGGAGCACTCGATATCACACTCTACCGCGATGATCTGACCGAGGTGGCGGAGAGTCCGGTGGTGCACAAAACCGAGATTCCCTTCGATATAAACGAGAAAAAAGTCGTGCTGGTCGATGATGTGCTCTATACCGGCAGGACGGTGCGGGCCGCACTCGATGCCCTGATGGACTTAGGGCGTCCGCAGAAGGTTCAGCTGGCCATACTTGTCGACAGGGGCCACAGGGAGCTGCCCATCAGGCCTGATTATGTGGGTGAGAATATACCAACCTCACGCCAGGAGGTTATCGAGGTAAATTTAGAGGAAGTGGATGAGGGCGATTCAGTTCTGATCAGGGAAAAGAGCAGCTGAGCGAAACTGGATCGGCAGGCATAAACTCAGAGGAGGTGATCTGTTTTGAACCGTCAGGAAAGAGCTGCTCTGGCCCGTGAGACACTGAAAATACTGGAAAGGGGCTATTACCGGGCTGAATCGGGCAGAAGAGTCGAGATCGAAGATGAGGTGGCCCGGGCTGTCGATGATGCCCGTCTCTACAAACCGGAGGAGCTGGAGGAGATCGCCGCCGGCCTGAAGGGAAGCCCCGGAGAGGCCTCCTCTGCGGAAATGGAGATCACTGTCAGTGAGGAGACCACACTGCAGGCTGCGGAGAGGCTGGTACAGGAGGGGGAGTATGCGGAGACGGCCTGCCTTAATTTTGCCTCAGCCTACAACCCCGGCGGAGGTTTTCTGGAGGGAAGCGGTGCCCAGGAGGAGAGTCTGGCCCGCTCCTCAGCCCTCTATCCCACAATCGAGCAGATGGAGGAGATGTATGAGGCCAACCGCCAATACGGCTCCTCTCTCTATCTGGATTACATGATTTACTCCCCGGAGGTGCCTGTGATCAGGAGGGATGAGGGCGATCTGCTGGAAGAGCCCTTCAAGGTATCCTTTATCACAGCACCTGCGGTAAATGCCGGTGCTGTGAAGGAGAATGAACCCCGTGAAAATGTGGAGAGGATAGAACCAGTCATGGTCGGCCGCATCGAAAAACTGCTGGCCCTGGCCGTGGAGGAAAAAGTGGAAGCTCTGGTGCTGGGGGCCTTCGGCTGCGGTGTGTTCCAGAACGATCCGGAGATGGTGGCCGATATATTCCGCCGCTTTCTGTACCGGGATGAGCGCTTCCGGCAGGCCTTTGCCCGGGTGGTTTTCGCCGTGCGCGACAGCTCGGCCGGCAAA
>CAYXAK010000039.1:0-18334 GCA_964462585.1 uncultured Halanaerobiaceae bacterium | reverse complement strand
CCCGTGCTGGGGACAAATGCTGTGGAGCTGAGCCGGGAGAGGATAAGATCACTGGCCAGAGTCGGCCTGAAGGGCATGGCTGTCAGCCTGGACAGTGCTTCACCCTCGGGCCATGACAGCTTTCGCGGTGTGGAAGGCTGCTGGCAGCAGGCGGTGGACTCAGCAGCTCAGGCTGTAGAAGAGGGAATTCCGGTGCAGATAAATGCCACCATCTCCCGCCAGAACAGAGCTGAGGTGGATGAGATGATCGAGCTGGCCCGGGAGATCGGAGCCAGGTCCTTTCATCCTTTCTTTCTGGTGCCCACGGGCAGGGGAGTGGATATCGAGGAGGATGCTCTCAGACCCGATGAATATCAGGAGATGATCGAGTATGTTCTGGAAAAGGAGAAAGAGGTCGATCTGCAGATAAAACCAACCTGTGCTCCCCAGTTTATGGTCCAGGCCGAAAAGATGGATATCTCCCTCCATTACAACCGCGGCTGTCTGGCCGGTCTTTCCTACTGCTGCATACTGCCCGAGGGTGAGGTGCATGTCTGTCCCTATCTGCCCGTTTCCGCCGGCAGTATCAGGGAGAAGTCCTTCTCAGAGATATGGCGTGAGAGCAAAGTTTTTGAGCGGCTCAGAGATTTTTCCCTCTATGAAGGTGAATGCGGTGAGTGCGGTTATGTCGATATCTGCGGTGGGTGCCGGGGAAGGGCCTATTTCTATTCCGAGGATGACAGCGTTCTGGCCTCTGATCCCTGGTGCCAGGTGAGATGAGGTGTTATGAGATATGGAAAATATAGAAGACATAGAAAATGTGAAAAATAACGGTGCTCTAACTCCGCGTGACCGCCAGCTGCTGGAGGCTGCACAGCAGGGCCTGGAAATAACTCCCAGGCCCTTTGCCGCTCTGGCCCGAAAGCTCGATATGGAAGAGAATGAGGTCATATCAAGATTGAAATCGCTGCGGGAGTCCGGCTATATCAGGCGTCTGGGCGGTATATTTTCCTCGCGCAGGCTGGGCTGGGAGAGCATACTGCTGGCTGCCAGAGTTCCCCGCGATGATTTTGCCGGAGTGAGGGATATCATCAATTCTCATCCGGGCGTGTCACATAATTACCGGCGCAATCATGTTTATAATATGTGGTTTACACTGTCCGTGCCGCCTGAGCAGGATCTGCAGGCAGAGATAGAGAAGCTGGAGGAGAGAACAGGGCTTGATTTTCTGCAGCTGCCCCGGCTCAAACGCTACAAGCTGGGTGTGAAGATGAAAATGAAGGATGGTTCTGGCTCTGAATAGCAGCAGAAAGCAGGAGGAGGAGTTGAGCATGGCAGCTTCGAAAACAGGATATGACAGCGGAGACAAAAAGCACAGTGGAGGTAGAAGGATAGATCTGGAGGAAGAGGACAGGAGAATAATCTCCGAACTGCAGGGTGATATGGAGATAACCTCCCGTCCCTTTGCCCGCCTGGCCGAAAAAGCTGGCCTGGCTGAAGAGGAGGTCATAGAGCGTCTGCAGCGGATGGAGGAAGAGAATCTGCTGCGCCGTCTGGCCCCACTGGTCGACCAGGAAAAATGCGGTTTTGCCAGCAATGCCATGGTCGTCTGGCAGTTTTCTGAAGATGAGATCGATAGAAGTGGAGAAAAACTGGCCGGATTCGATTTTGTCAGTCACTGCTATCGCAGGCCCACCGCTACCGACTGGCCCTACCAGATATTCACCGTGGTCCATGCCGGCAGTGAAGAGGAGCTTCAGAACAAAGTAAAGAAACTGGCTTCGGCCGTGGAGGCTGTCAGATGGAAGGTTTTAAAAAGCGAGGAGAAGCTGAAAAAGGAGAGCCTCAGATACTTTTAAATAGGGTATTTTAGGACAGGATACTTTTGAACAGGAGGGATATTAATGTTTGAACGCTCACGGGAAGAATACGAGAGAGCCTGTCAGCTTTTGCCGGGAGGAGTCAACAGTCCGGCCCGGGCTTTTTCCTCTGTGCGGGAAAAACCGCTTTTCATCGAGAGGGCGGAGGGCTCAAAAATTTACGATATAGACGGCAACGAATACATAGACTTCGTCAACTCCTGGGGGCCCATGCTCTTCGGACACTGCCAGGAGGATGTGCTGAAAGCGGTGAGGGAGCAGCTCGATAAGGGCACAAGCTTCGGCGCCCCCACCATGGTGGAGACTGAGATGGCAGAGGAGATAGTCGATCTGATCCCATCTGTGGACCGCGTGCGCATGGTAAATTCGGGCACCGAGGCCACCATGAGCGCTGTGCGCCTGGCCCGGGGTTATACCGGCAGGGATAAGATCATCAAGTTCACCGGCAATTATCACGGCCACGGTGACAGCTTTCTCATCAAGGCCGGCTCGGGCCCGGCCACACTGGGCCTGCCGGACAGCCCCGGTGTTCCGGAGGATTTAGCCCGGCTGACCATATCCGTGCCCTATAATGATAAAGATGCGGTCAGGGAAGTCTTCGAGAAGGAAGGTGAGGATATAGCAGCTGTCATCATAGAGCCGGTGGCCGCCAATATGGGCGTGGTTCCTCCCACTGATGGATTTTTAGAGTTTCTGCGGGAGATAACCGAAAAGGAGGGGGCTCTTCTCATCTTCGATGAGGTCATAACCGGCTTCAGGCTGGCTCCCGGTGGAGCTCAGGAATATTACGATGTCCGGGCCGATCTCACCTGTCTGGGCAAGATAATAGGTGCCGGCTTCCCCGTGGGGGCATTTGCCGGCAGAAAAGAAGTCATGGATGAGGTGGCTCCCACAGGACCCGTCTATCAGGCCGGCACACTCTCCGGCAATCCTCTGGCCATGACCGCCGGCCTGGAGATGATGAAGCTGATCCAGCAGGATGGTGTCTACAGCAAACTGGAGGAAAAAGCCAGCTATCTCCGGCGGGGACTGGAGGAGGCTGCCAGCAGCGTTGATCTCGATCTTCAGGTCAGCCAGGTAGGTTCGCTTCTGAGCCTTTTCTTCACAGCTGAGCCCGTGGTGGATTATGAGACTGCCAGCACCGCTGATACGGATATCTATGCCAGCTATTTTCAGAGAATGTTGGAGCAGGGCATATATATAGCGCCTTCACAGTATGAGGCAATGTTCGTATCACTCGCCCACAGCCGGGAGGAGCTGGATAAAACGATTGAGGTTGTTAAAGAGTCTCTGCAGCAATGTGAATAATGAATTTTGAGTATACTAGAACAAAAGAACATCTGATTCCGCTTTGCCCGCCCGCGAGCTGCGAGGGCGGGTTTTTTCATGCCTGCATAATTCAGAAAATTATTTATTTGGCGGCTGTGGAGATCGGAGCCGGATTAAACTTGACAGATTGGGTCAGAATTAATATAATGGGGCCTGTAAAATAGTTTACTAAAGAACTCAGGTTTACTGCAGGAGGTAGTTACTATTTGTACGCACTCAGAGCAGAAGGAATTCATAAGAGTTATGGTCGGAGAGAAGAGGAAAGGACTGAAGTATTAGAGGATATCGACCTGGAGATCGAACAGGGCGAATTTGTCACACTGCTGGGGCCTTCAGGCTGCGGAAAATCGACATTTCTGCAGATTATGGCCGGCCTGGAAGCCCCCGGTGAGGGAAACATATACTGTCAGGGTCAGCCCATCACCGGGCCGGGCCAGAAGAGAGTATTGATCATGCAGGATGCAGCTCTTTTCCCCTGGCTGACGGTGCTCAGGAATGTCTGTTTCGGCCTGAGAGAGCGCGGTGAGAAGAGAGAAGTGGCCAGAGATAGGGCCCGCCGGGAGCTTAAGCGTGTAGGACTGGACCACGTGGAGGACAGCTATCCCCATCAGCTCTCGGGGGGCATGCAGCAGAGAGTGGCCCTGGCCCGGGGTCTGGTTTTAAAGCCGGAGATAATGCTCATGGATGAACCCTTTGCTGCCCTGGATGAGCAGACAAGGCTGAGACTGCAGAGGCAGCTGATAGATCTGTGGCAGGAAAGAGAGATGACCGTGGTATTTGTCACCCACAGCATCCGCGAGTCGCTGCTTCTTTCAGAGCGTGTGCTGGTGATGTCCGGTGATCCGGGTGAGATCGCCGCTGAATACGAGATAGATCTGCCCTATCCCCGTCGTCCCGGCAACATGAAGATGATAGAGCTGGAAGAGGAGATTTTGAGCAGACTCGAGCCCTCACTGACGGAGCAGAAGGGCGAGGAGTACGGGGCCAGAGCTGCAGGTGGTGAGGTATCATGACAGGTTTTTCACTCCAGGCCAGAAAGCACATGATCAGAGCGGCCGTCTTTGGCGGCCTGCTGCTTCTGTGGCAGTACCTGGCCTCCACCGGAATCTGGCCCGAATATCTGCTGCCCGCCCCCGGTTCAGTAGTTGAGACAATGGTCGAACAGGTGCAGCAGGGCACGCTGATAAGCTCGATAATGGTGAGCATCAGAAGGCTTCTGATCGGATTCAGCCTGGCCTCGGTGCTGGGCTTTTTGCTGGGGATGGTGCTGGCACTGTTTCCCGCGGCTGATGAGGCCATATCACCCTTCATACTGGCACTGCAGAGCGTGCCCAGCGTTGTCTGGCTGCCGCTGGCCCTCCTGTGGTTTTCGCTGGGTGAGCGGGCCATAATAGCGGTCATACTGCTGGGTGCCACCTGGAATATGGTCTCAACCACAACCAGCGGCCTGAAGAATGTCGACCCCACCTATCTCAAGGCCGCCCGCACACTGGGGGCTTCTAAAATATCGCTTTTCCGCCGCGTTATGCTGCCGGCGGCAGTCCCCCATCTCATAACGGGACTCAGGTTTTCCTGGGCTTTTTCCTGGCGGGCGCTGATGGCCGGTGAGCTCATCGGCAGCGGCAGCGGACTGGGTCAGATGCTGATGTGGGGCAGGGATATGGGCAATATGAGTCTGGTCATAGGGATAATTGCACTTATCGGCGCCTTTGGTTTCATCTCGGACAATTATATCTTCAAAAAAATTGAAAACCTGGTGTTAAGACGCTGGGGATATCAGGGAGAGTGATATATATGGTAAATAAAATTTATAAACGCAAAAAACTGACGGTATCGCTGCTGATTTTAGCAGTCGTCGCGGCCGCCGCACTATGGGGATTTGCCCCCATACCGGGTGAGGTGGCCGAAAGGGAAAGAGATGAGCTGGTGATCGGTTATTTTCCCAACCTGACACATGCTCCGGCCATGGTCGGCCTGGAGAAGGGTTACTATGAAGAGGAACTCGATGGTGTGGAGATCAGGACGGAAACATTTCCGGATGGTTCGCTGTTTATGGATTCACTTCTCACCGGCGCTGTCGACGTTGGATTTGTAGGCCCGGGTCCCGCCCTCAACCGCTTTGTGGAAGGGGGAGAGGTGGTCAATATAGCCGGAGCCAGCAATGCCGGCAACATAATGGTGGCAGCTCCGGGTGTGGAGATAGATTCGGCCGAGGATCTCGATGATAGAGTTGTGGCCACACCCGCACTGGGCTGCACACATGATCTGCAGCTGAGAAAGATGATAGATGGCAGCGATCTCTCCACCACCCGCCGCGGAGGCACCATAGATCACAGAACTCAGGCCCCGGCCAATGTAGCCGGACTCTTCCGCCGCGGCCAGATGGATGCAGCCGTTGTATCTGAACCCTGGGCCTCCCGCATAGAGCAGGCCGATGAGGGCCATGTAGCTCTGGAGTGGGATGAAGTGCCCTGGGAGGGTGATCTGCCCGCAACCATAACCGTGGCCAGAGAGGATATATATGAGCAGGAAGAGGATATCATCGAAGATTTTCTGGCAGCCCATGAGAGATCGGTGGAGTTTCTGCAGGAAAATCCGGAGGAATCAGCGCGCATAATCCAGAAGCAGATAGATGAGATCACACAGCAGGAGCTGGAGTTATCCGTGCTGGAATCCTCGCTGGAGAGAACGGTATTCTCCACAGACCTGCACAGAGAAGCGGTGGAAGAAATGGCCGAAGTATCCCATGATCACGGATTTGTCAGTTCCTCAGATCTGGAGGGATTCTTTCAGCTGGATTGGGGTGATTGAGATGATAATAGAATCGGGAGAGGGGCTTACCGGTAATACCCCTCTCGTAGAATTAAACCGGCTGGTGCCGGATAAACTGCCGGACTTTCTGCTCAAACTTGAATATTTCAACCCCGGAGGCAGTGTCAAGGACCGGCCGGCTGAGAACATGATAATTGCCGCCGAGGAGGGGGGTGAGCTCCCTGCCGGAGGCGGGGGGCTCATCATAGAGGCCACCAGCGGCAATACCGGCATAGGTCTGGCCCGCACGGCTGCCATCAGAGGCCATGACTGTCTTCTGGTCATGCCGGCGGGGGCCAGCCGGGAACGCCGGTTGATAATGCAGGCTTTCGGGGCTGAGCTGGAGTTAACTCCGGCCGGAGAGGGGATGAAGGGTGCCTATGAGCGCTGTCAGGAGATTGCCGCCGGGAATCCGCGGGCTTATTGGCCCGATCAGTTCAGCAATCCCGCCAACCCTGAATCACATCAGCATTCCACCGGCCCGGAGATAATGGAGGATACCGGGGGCGATTTTCAGGCTCTGATCGCCGCAGCCGGCACAGGCGGCACCATCACGGGTACCGGCCGTTATCTGCGCACAAAAAAGCCCGATCTCGATATATACACCTATGAATCAGAAAATTCCCCCGTGTTAAGCGGGGGAGAACCGGGCGAGCATAATATACCCGGCACAGGTCCGGGGTTTGTACCGGAGATATTACAGGATGCAATTTACGATGAGATAGTCCTGGTCGATGAGAGTGAGGTCTATGATATACAGAGGCAGCTGGCACTGCAGGAGGGGCTTCTGCTGGGTCCATCTTCTGCCGGCGGAGTGCTGACAGGACTGATGGTGGCCGAGCGCTACAGTCCTTCTGACAGGCTGGTCATTGTGGCAGCTGACAGCGGTGAGAGATATCTGAGCGATGAAAGCGATGAAAGTGAGTGAGATTGGATTCAGGAATATCAGCTGCTTTATCGGATTTAGTTATCGATCATATCCTCCAAACCGATATCTCCCTCACCCGGCCGGGGAATATCACCCGGCTCATAGTCGGGGAAGATCTCCATGAGGCGCTCCCTCAGCTCCTCCTCCGATAACTCCTCGATTCTGTCCAGCAGCTCCATTATCTCATCCTGCTGTTCGGAGGAGATAATTCCCTCCTCCTTCAGATCGGCATAGGCGCTGCAGAAAGCGTAAAAAGCTCTGAGATGATGCCCTTCATCAGCCTTCATTGGGTATGCTCCCCTCCACAGACAGGTTTTCCGGATCGAGAAATCTAATATGATCGTCATCGAACTGCAGCTTGAGCGAGCCGGTCTGGCCTGTGCGCTGTTTGGCCACGATGATATCGGTCTCGCCCACCGTTCCCTCCATCTCGGCCTTCTCGCGGGCAGCCGCACTCGTCTGCTCGTGGCGGTAGAGGAAGATTACGCTGTCGGCTATCTCCTCGATATTGCCCGAATCGCGCAGGTCGGAGAGAACCGGCCTCTGGTCGGAGCGATTTTTGTAGCTTCTGCTGATCTGAGAGATGAGAATGACCGGCAGATCGAGCTCCGAGGCCAGATTTCTCAGCTGCAGCACCACATCACCTATGGCTCTGGCGGTGTTCTGGGGTGAATCCTCCGGCAGCTGTATCATCTGCAGGTAGTCTATGATCACCAGCCCCAGCTCGTCCATCCGGGCCTGAAATTTGCGCAGCCTGGCCCTGATCTGGGCCACATTGAGACCGCGCTCATCTGAGATCATCAGTGGATATTCGTGCATATCGTTGAGCGCGCGGGAGATGCGCTGATCTTCCTCATCATTGGTATGGCCCTGGCTGTATTTCCAGGCATTTACCTCGGCCTCCTGGATGATCAACCTGTCCACGACCTCGGTGGCCGCCATCTCCAGGCTGACTATACCCACGGGAACCTCCCGCTCCATTACATTTTTGGCGATATTTATGGCGAAGGCGGTCTTGCCCATTGATGTGGAGGCGGCGATGACGGTGAGATGCCCCTTCTTGAAGCCGCCGATCACCCTGTCCAGGGACATGAACCCGCTCTGCACGCCGACATCGGCCCTGTCGTGGCGCCTGTCGATATAGGAGTCATAGGAATCGAGCAGGGCTTCCTCCATGGAAAAGATATGTTTTTCCACATCTGTCGTCTCGCTGGTGGCCTCGAAGATCAGCTCCTGGGCTCTGGACTGGTACTCATCTATGGTCAGATCGGTCCTGTCGGCCAGATTCTCCAGACTTTCGGCCGTTTTGCGCAGGAGATTTCTCTGATAGTGCTGTTTGACCACATCGATGGTGGGCTGCAGCTCATCACGGGTGTTGAACCCGGAGGTGAGCCTGTCTATCAGGCCTTCGGGGTCTTCGACAAAGTCCTCATCGCGCAGCTTCATAAGAAGTTTGGTGCGCGAGATCGAACCGCTCTGCTGGAACTGGTCCAGCAGATTTTCGTAGATCATGCGGGCCTGCGGATGTGAGATATGTTTGGGCCTGAGCTCATCGGCCGCCTGATCTATCTGTTCGGGGAACTGCAGGAGTATGCCCAGCAGCTGAAATTCCTGTTCACTTCTGCTGGCATCCTCCAGTTCGGCAGCAGTCTGTTCCTGTTGAGCCATATTATCCGGCCTGAACGAACAGGCCTGCACCTCCTTTACATATTATTCTCCCAGAGAAAGTCTTCCCAGCTGAGAGAGGCCTTGCGGCCGGCATCTCCTTCTCCTTTCTCTGCTTCTTCTCCTTCAAAATCTGCGCTATCCCTTCTGCTGTTATCTCGCTTCTCCTCAAGCACCCGCTCTGCCTGTTTTGTGCTGCGGGCACCTGCATCTTTCAGCGGTTTGATATAGTTTCGCTCTATGTATTCCAGCGAGGGACGCCCATCGCTCTTCTGCTTTACCGCCTTTTCAATGGCCAGACTGGCCACTTCCACGGGCAGGGCTCTGGTGCCCTTGAGCCAGCCCTGCAGCGTTTCCAGCTGAACGGGGTTGAGCTGCTTGTAGCTGCTAAAACCGTATTTTCTGGCCAGCCGGCGCGTATCGCGATAGAGGCGATCATATTCCTTCAGGGCCGATAGGGAAAATATACTCTTCTCATACCAGTCGGAGATGATGGCCTGGAGATAATAATGAGCGCGCTGGCGGGGATTGGCCGGGTGTTCGAGCCATTTATCGACACGGGAGAGAAGCTCCTCCAGCAGCCCGGGCGGGAAATCCTGCAGCCATCCCGCCACCTTCCCGGCTGTTTCCTCATCCTCCTCCGGGAAAAAAGCCAGTATATTCCGGGCTATCTCCTCCTCCCGTTCGGATCTGAAGCTGCTATTATTGCCGGTTTTCTGCTCTTCTTTCTGTTCTTTTTTCTGTTCGGGATCTCCTCCCCCCTCCGGGGCCGGCTTCTCTGAGGAGGAAGTATTGAAGCTGGCGCTGCTACCCTCGGGCAGAAGCCGGTCAGGATGAAAGTCGATCTCCAGAAGACAGCCCCGGGGATGCTGTTTGCGGTTGAGTTTTATGATATCCCTTTTCTCCAGATAGTTCAAACCCCTCTCGATATCCTCCACATCTCCCGGCATTATATCGGTCAGCTTCTGGAGGTGGATGGTGCATCCCTCTTCATGAGCGGCTGTGGCGGCCAGGTACATGAATATGGGCAGACTGGCCCCGGGGAACTGGGTCAGGAATCCTGACTTAATGAGCCCGGCTCCTATCTCCACCGAACTGCCGGGATCCGGGCTCCTGAAAGCCGTAATCTTCTCCTGGTGCCTGAATCCTCTCTGCATTTATATACCTCCACATCGGTCTGTATAAGTAAGCTCGAAACGATAAAAATCTCTGCTGATCCTTTTTTTATATTTCTCTACTGGAGGTTAAATTCCTGCCCGTGATTTTACCCCACACCGGTGCTGAAGGGGCCAGAACTCCGGCAGATTCAGTTGACGCCGGCGGGCTTATTTGCTAAGATAAATTTGTAATCAGGAATTTGATGGGTTAAAAGGCAGGAGAGGAGTGCTCACTTTGATAGATAGATACTGCAGGCCTGAGATGGCAAAGATATGGAGTAAATCGGGCAAATTGAAACACTGGCTGGAGATCGAACTGGCGGTGGTGCGATCACGCCAGTTAGGCCGGGAACTGGGTGAGAGTGAATACCGACGTATGGAGGATGTGCTGGAGATAGATGAAGAGCGCATGGAGGAGCTGGAGGCGGAGACCAGACACGATATGATAGCATTTATCGAGATGCTGGCGGAGCAGCTGCCGGATGAGATCTCCCGCTTTCTGCACCACGGCCTCACCTCCTCCGATATCAAGGATACCGCCCGGGCCCTGCAGATGAAGAGCTCACTGGAACTGCTGCAGGATGACCTGGCCTCACTGCAGGAGGCCGTGGCCGAAAAGGCCCGCCGCCATAAATTCACACCCATGGTGGGCAGGACACACGGTATCCAGGCTGAGCCGATCAGCTTCGGGCTCAAGCTGGCCAGCTGGTACAGCGAGCTTGACCGCCATCAGCAGCGGCTGAAACAGCTGAAACCCCGGGTGATTGCGGGCAAGATTTCCGGTGCGGTCGGCACCTACAGCGGTGTCGATCCCGAAACAGAGCTCGAGGTGCTGGAGGAGCTGGGCCTGGAGAGAGCGCCGGTATCAACTCAGATAGTGCAGCGGGACAGACAGGCGGAGCTGATTAATTATCTGGGGCTTCTGGCTTCATCTCTGGAGAGATTCGCGCAGGAGATCCGAAATCTGCAGAGGACCGAGCTCGATGAGGTGGAAGAGGGTTTCAAGCGCCGCCAGAAGGGTTCCTCTGCCATGCCCCACAAGAAAAATCCCATAGTGTGTGAGCGCATATGCGGACTGGCCCGGGTGGTCAGGGGCAATACCCAGCCGGCCATGGAGAACATACCGCTCTGGCATGAGCGCGATCTCACCCATTCCTCGGTGGAGCGCATCGTACTGCCCGACAGCCTGATCCTCAGCGATTATATGCTGGCTAAATTTCGCGATGTGCTGGTCGATCTCAAAGTCAGGGAGGATAAGATGCGGGAGAATATGAATGTCAGCAGGGGTCTGATATTCTCCCAGCGCCTGCTGCTGGCACTGACCGATAGGGGGCTAAGCCGGGAGGATGCCTATGAGCTGGTGCAGGAGCTGGCCTGGCAGGTCTGGGAGGGTGAGATAGATTTCAGAGAAGCCGTGCGGAATGATGAGCGCGTGAGAGAACATCTCGAGGCAGGGGAACTGGATAAAATCTTCGATCGCGAGAGTTATCTGCAGCACGTTGACCATATCTTTCAGCGTGCGGGATTATAATTCAGAGGAAAGGTGGGGTTGATAACATGGCCAATACTGTGATTGTAGGTGCTCAGTGGGGAGATGAAGGCAAGGGTAAGATAACGGACTGGATGGCCCGTTCTGCCGATGTCATAGTGCGCTATGCCGGCGGCAACAATGCCGGCCATACAGTGGTGGTGGGGGGCGAGAAATATGAGCTGCATCTGATACCCTCCGGCATCCTGCATGAGGAAAAGGAATGCATAATAGGCAGCGGTGTGGTGGTAAATCCCGGCGTGCTGGTGGAGGAGCTGGAGAAGTTGAGAGAGCGCGGTGTCAGCACGGACAATCTCCATATTAGCTCCAGAGCCCACGTGGTTCTGCCCTCACACCAGAAGCTGGATAATATCGAGGAGGATAGAAAAGGCGAGGAAAAGATAGGGACCACGGGCAGGGGCATAGGGCCGGCCTATGCCGATAAAGCTGCCAGGCGGGGCCTGAGGATGATGGATATCACCGATGATAGGAGGCTGGAGAAAAGGCTAAAGCCCCTTGTCGACTACCACAACAAACTGCTGGAAGAAATCTACGGTGTCGGGGGCTTTTCCTGGCGGGAGGTGAAGGAGGAGCTTCTGCAGCTGGGTGATGAGCTCGGCCCGATGATAGGGGAGACATCAGTCCTGTTGGAGAAGAGGCGCCGGCAGGGCCGTGATATACTATTCGAAGGTGCCCAGGGCACACTGCTCGATATAGATTTCGGCACATACCCCTATGTGACCTCCTCCCATCCCGGCAGCGGCGGTGTCTGCAGTGGTGCAGGTTTTGGCCCCACCCATCTGGATGAGATCATGGGTGTGAGCAAGGCCTACATAACCAGGGTCGGTGAGGGACCGATGCCGACCGAACTGAAAGGGGATAGAGGCGAGAGGTTGAGGGAGAAGGGCCAGGAGTTCGGTGTGACAACAGGCCGCCCCCGGCGCTGTGGCTGGCTGGATCTGCCGGCACTGCGCCATGCCGTCACCGTCAACGGTCTCACCGCACTGACCATCTCCAAGATAGATGTACTGAGCGGATTTGAGGAGATCATGATCTGCAGAGAATACAGCCGGCAGGGCCGGAGTTACGAATATATGCCCGCCGATCTGGGTCTGGAAAGTGACTACAGCCCGCATTATATCACACTCTCAGGCTGGGAGAGGGATATCACGGGCTGTCAGGATTTTGCAGAGCTGCCTCCCTCCGCCCGGGAGCTGATCGAGATCGTTGAGGAGGAGACCGGTGTGCCGGTCAAGCTGGTGAGCACCGGCCCGGACAGGGAGGATATAATCGACAGGAGGAATTAATATGAGAGTACTGGTGCTCGGTGCAGGTGGAAGAGAACACGCCTGTGTCTGGAAGCTTGCTCAGGAGGATAATGTGGAGAAAATATATGCCTCTCCCGGCAATGCCGGCATAGCCACTGAGGCCGAACTGGTGGAGCTGGACAGATCAGATGTGGATGAAGCTGCTGATTTTGTCCGCGAGAAGGATATCGATCTCACACTGGCCTGGGATGAGAGATATCTGGAAGAGGGCATCGTGGAAGAATTTGCCGGCCGTAATCTCGATGTTCTGGGGCCTGAACTGAGCCTCTACAGAAATTTTAGAAACAGCCTGCAGGCCCGGAGATTTCTGCTGGAAAACGATATTCCGGCCGTGGACTGCGGCATCTTTTCCCGGAAGCAGAATGCCCGCCGGCATCTGCAGGAGGCCGATTATCCCCTGAGAATTAGAGGTGAGGCGGAAAGCGCTTCCGGTGAGAGCGGAGAGGTAATAATCGCTTCAGGCCCCGGGGATGCCCGCCGGGCCCTGGATAGATTCCTGGACGGCGGGGACGGGGATGACAGCGTTCTCATCGAGGAGATACCGGAAGGAGAGCGCGTGACCGTGCTGGCTCTCAGCGACGGCAGCATGCTGCTCCCCTTTTCCTCGGCCCGCATTCAGCACCATATATTTGAAGGGGGAGAGGGACCGCTGACACCGGGTATGGGGGCCTATTCACCGCTGCCCTATGTCAGCTTTCAGCAGGACAGGATGATCTACGGTGATATCATGATGCCTCTGCTGGAAGGGCTCAGGTCCCTGGCAGGAGAGCGGGGTTATCGCGGTTTTCTCAGTGCCGATATTGTGCTGACGGAGCGCGGCCCCCGGCTGCTGGAGTTCAACCCGGGGCTGGAGGGTATGGCCTTCCAGGCTGTAATACCCAGGCTCAATTCTGAGCTGAGCGGTCTGCTGGCCCGGGCGGCAGCGGGAAATATCGAGCGGAGAAAGCTGGACTGGAGCCAGGATTCGGCTGTGAGCATAGTCATCTCTGCCGGCGGCTATCCCCTGACACATCAGGAGGGCAGGGAGATATCGGGGCTGGAAGAGCTGCAGGAGGAGGAAGATATCTGCCTTTTTCACAATGCCACCGGCTTTGCAGGTGAAAAGATTGTTACCGCCGGGGGAAGAGTGCTGGCCGTTACGGCACTGGCTTCAGGCCATTTCACAGCCTGTGACAGGGCCCATGAGGCCGTGGAGAAGATCGATTTTGCCGATATGCACTACCGCACGGATATAGGCTCGGGAGCTGTTCTGGACTTTTCCCCCGAAGCCGGTGATGAGGAGGAAAGAGATCAGAGAGAAGGGGAGGAATAATCATGGCCGGCAGCTGGCTCACACCGGATCTGGCCCAGCGCATAGTGGACAGGACCAGAGAGGTGATAGATTACAATATAAATATCAGGGACCGCCAGGGCAGTATCATCGCCAGCGGTCAGGAATATCGCATCGGCACCCGCAGCGAACTGGCGGCGGAGGGCATCGCCCGCAACGAGGTGCTCGAGGTCAGCTCGGAGGAGGCAGTCGGTGATGCGGGCATGGAGCCCGGTGTGCAGATACCGATAAATTTTCGGGGTGAGATAATAGGTGCGGTCGATATCACCGGTCATCCCGCTGAAGTGAGAGATTATGTGGGTCTGGTGCGGATGACGGCAGAACTGATGCTGCAGCAGGCCTATTATCTGCGCAGGCTCAGGCTGGAAGAGCGGCGTGAGGAGCAGTTCATAAGGCGTCTTCTGCAGGAGGAGGAGTTCATATCTGCCGCCGGTGATGATCTGGAAGAGAGAGCCCGGGAGCTGGGTTACAGTCCGGAAGCCGAGCACCTCGTCTGGGTCTTTGCCGGAGAGGATCTCTGGTCCTCGCTGGTGGCCGGGCTGGGTGCAGGTGAGGATATTCCCGCAGCCGAGCAGGAAGAGCAGGTGCGGGATGAGCTCAGGCAATTTTTCTCCGGCCGGGATTTAAAGATGATCAACCTGGAGATAGACAGCTTCGTGGTGGTTGAGGACGTGAGCGGCAGCTCTCCACTAGCAGAGGGGCTTTTACAGCGCGGCAGGGATATGATCGATTTTTTGAATGAGAATCTGGACTGGCAGTACCGGCTGGGTGTGGGCAGCCCCTACACAGGTCTGAGCGGTATCAGGCGTTCCTATCAGGAGGGCGAGGAAGCGGTTGAGCTGGGCGGCATCTTCTATCCGGAGAGATCGGTCTGCTGTTATGATGATCTGCAGCTGGAAAAACTCGTGAGCAGCCTGCCGAATTCTGAGAGGGAGAGGCTGGCCGGACCCTTCCCTCTGGAGGATAAATTCCAGAGCTGTCTGCAGGAGTATTTCCGGTCCGATCTCAATGTGAGCCGGACCGCCGAAAATCTGGCACTGCACCGCAATTCCGTGCGCTACCGGCTGGAGCGGGTGGGCGAGATCACAGGTCTGGACACAGGCAGATGGGAGGAGCTGATCCTGCTCAAACTGGGCATGCTGGCCCATCTGTATGAGAAAAACCGCAGATAGCACTCCCCCAGGCCGATAAACGGGTGGCGGGGACGGTGATAAGGAGACAGAGATAAGAAAAAAATTTGTTTGTGCTTGTGAATAAAATAATTATAATTTTATGCGCTTATTTTTGTAATTCTGCCGGTTGAATGGGCCGGCAGATATTAGTATTATTGTGTTGAAGCCAGAAAGAGGAGCTGATAGATATGGCAGATGATGCGGTTGTAGTGCTGACCAACAATAGATCGATAGAGAAAAGGGATGCTCTGGAGGGTATAGTGAGCGGGAGAGAGCTAAAAATTTTTACCAGGGATTGTGAAATCAGAAACTTAATTCTGGAGGCGGAGGAGATGGTCAATGAGGGCCATGAACTCATCACAGATCCCCTGCCTCCCAACTATGCTCTCATGTCCGCGCCTGTGCGCTCAATGCTGTTTTCCGCCGGCAGATCAGACGGCAGATCAGGATCTCAAACTGAGGAGAAAAGGCAGAATATGCTGAAGAAGCTGCAGGAGTATCGCTGCCGGCTGCAGGAGATCAGGATTGACGGTGAGAGGCGCCAGGAATACGAAAAAGTCGATATTTGGCAGCTGCAGGCTGCCCTGCAGGAATTAGCAAGAGGGGGTATTTACAGTGAATTTACAGCTCAGCAGAATCAAGCTCGATGATGTTTCCTTCGGCAGTCAGACCAGAATTGAAGATGATGAGCTCATCGTCAACAAGGGTGAGCTGGTCGATGTGCTGGAAGAGGACAGAAGAATAGAGAAAGCCGAGGTATCGCTGGCCCGACCCGGGGAGAAGGTGAGGATAATTCCCGTCAAGGATGTCATAGAGCCCCGCTGCAAGGTGGGAGAGGGCACACTATTCCCCGGCAGCCTGGGTGAGATGCAGCAGGTGGGCCAGGGTGAGACGAGGGTGCTCGATGGTGTGGCGGTTGTTACCACGGGCGAGATAGTAGGCATACAGGAAGGCCTGATAGATATGTGGGGGAAGGGTGCGGAATACACTCCCTTCTCACAGACGATCAATGTGGTGCTGGATCTGACACCTGTTGAGGATGTCGATGAATACGACCATGAGGAGGCCCTGAGGCTGGCCGGGCTCAAGGCTGCCGCCTATCTGGGAGAAGCGGCCAGAGATGTGGAGGGGAAGGAAGTTGAAGAATTTTCGCTGCCCACAATTCCCCGCCGCAACGAAAAGCTTGCCGATCTGCCCAAAGTAGGCTATGTGAAGATGCTCATAGCTCAGGGGCTTCTGCACGACAGCTATGTCTATGGTGTTGACGCCAAAAATATACTTCCCACCATCATCCATCCCAACGAGATACTGGATGGTGCACTGGTCAGCGGCAACTGTGTGGCGGCCTGTGATAAGATAACAACCTACCAGCACCAGAATAACTCCATCATAAATGATCTCTACAGACGCCACGGCCAGAAGATCAACTTCCAGGGAGTTGTGCTGGCACCGGAGCTTACCACGCTGGAGGGCAAGAACAGAAACTGTCAGTACACGGCCAGCCTGATAGAGAATCTGGGCTGTGACGGTGTGATCATCTCCGAGGAGGGTTACGGCAACCCCGATTCCGATCTGCTGCAGATCTGCAAGCTTCTGGAAGACAGAGGTATAAAGACTGTGCTGGTAACCGATGAGTGTGCGGGCCAGGACGGTTTTTCCCAGTCACTGGCCGATTCCCGGCCTGAAGCAGAGGCGGTCATAAGCACCGGTAACGTCAGCCATCCTGTGACACTGCCGCCGGCCGAGAAGATACTGGGCAATCAGAATACACTGCCCAATCTGGCCGGAGGTGCCGAGCAGAGCTTAAACGGCGATGGAGGAGTTACGGTGGAGTTGAACGCGGTTATCGGCTCCACTTCAGAGATAGGATACCACAATCTTTCCGCCGAACTCTATTAACTTAAATCTTTTGCAGGAGGAATGATAACATGAAAAGAGCCGTCTATTATCTCAACCAGTTTTTTGGCAGTATCGGCGGAGAAGAGGCAGCCGATACAGAAGTGATGCTGAAGGAGGAGCCGGTGGGGCCGGCCGAGCAGTTTCAGGAGATGAGTGAAGAGTTTGAGGTCCCGGCCACCATCATCTGTGGCGATAACTATATCAATGAAAACCCGGAAAAAGCGCTTGCTGATATAAAGGAAATTCTGCAGGACTATGATCCCGATCTGATCGCGGCCGGACCGGCCTTCAATGCCGGCCGTTACGGAGTGGCCTGTGCCGAGGTCTGTAAGCTGGCTGTGGAGGAGCTTTCCATACCGGCCGTAACCGGCATGTATGAGGAAAACCCCGGTCTGGATATGTGCAGGCGGGAGGCGATTGTGGTCGAGACTGTCGACTCAGCTGCCGGCATGAGAAAGGCCCTGCCCGATATGGCCAGAATAGGCGATAAGCTGGTGCGGGGAGAGGAGCTGGACAGGCCGGCAGAGGAGAACTATATTCCTCAGGGCCGGCGCAAGACCGTTTTCAGAGAGGAGCGGGGCTCGGAGAGAGCCGTTAAGATGCTTTTGCAAAGACTGAATGATGAAGATTTCACCACCGAACTGCCGATGCCCCAGTTCGACAGGGTAAAACCGGCGGAGCCGGTGGAGGATATAAGCAAAGCCCGGGTGGGGCTGGTCAGCAGCGGAGGTATTGTCCCCAAAGGCAATCCGGACAGCATCGAATCGGCCAGTGCCTCCAGATACGGGTGTTATGATATAAGCAAGATGGGACGTTTCAGCAGCAATGAGTTTCAATCAATACACGGTGGCTATGATCCGGTCTATGCCAACGAGGATCCCAACCGGGTCGTGCCCCTTGATGTGCTGCGCCAGCTCGATTCCGAGAACAGGATAGGCGAGCTGGATGAGAATTATTATGTGACGACAGGCACCGGCACCTCGGTGGAGAATTCCGAGCGGCTGGGAGAGGAGATCGCCCGTGATCTCAAGGACGGCAATGTTCAGGCTGTAATCCTCACCTCCACCTGAGGGACCTGCACGCGTTGCGGTGCAACGCTTGCCAAAGAGATAGAAGCTCAGGGTATTCCGGTTGCTCACATCTGCTCCATAACCTCCATATCCAAATCGGTGGGAGCCAACCGCATCGTTCCGGCCGTCTCCATACCCTATCCACTGGGTGATCCTGAATCGAGCATGGAGGAAGAATTCGATATCCGCCGTGAGCTGGTTGAGAGATCACTGGAAGCTCTGAACACCGATGTCGACGGCCCCACATTCTTCAAGTGA
>CAYXAK010000038.1:7537-18722 GCA_964462585.1 uncultured Halanaerobiaceae bacterium | reverse complement strand
CCGGCATCCTCCTCTTATCTTTATATTTCAATCTGACATCATCTGCACGAACTTCTCTGCCAGATCGGGATCAAACTGGCTGCCGGCACATTCTGCAATCTCCTCCAGAGCTTCCTCAGATGAAACAGCATCCCGATAGGGCTGATCATTTGTCATAACATCGTATGTGTCTATTATAAATATGATCCGGGCCAGATAGGGAATATCCGCGCCTGAGAGGCCGCGGGGATATCCTCCACCGTCCCAGCGTTCGTGATGGGAGAGAACTTCCTCGGCCACCTGCATAAACTCCTCGGTGGGAAATACGATGCGATAGCCCCTTTCGCTGTGCTGTTTCACTATCTCCCACTCTTCACTGTTGAGGTCTCCAGGTTTGTTGAGGATATCCTCTGAGATGGTCACCTTACCTATATCATGAACCGAGGCCAGCAGTTTCAATCTCCTCAGCTCCGGCTCCTTAAGCCCCAGCTTTTCCCCAAACTGCCGGGCCAGATTGACCATCCTGCGGCTGTGTTCTTCAGTCTCAGGGCTCTTTGCTCTCATGGTGCTGAGAAGGCTTTTTACCATTAAATTTTTGGCCTTTTCATCCTTGGCCAGCTTGCTTGAATACATTTCCTCATCTGCTCGGCTGAGCACATCATATATATCAGTGTCTTTGTCCGTCTTAATACCGAGACCTATCCCCACGGAGATGGGGATGCGCTCATCTCTGGTCTGCTGACATCTCTCCTCTATTCTGCTCACAATCCTGCTGGCCTCACTGCGATCAGTCCGGGGCAGCAGAACCACAAACTCATCCCCGGCCCAGCGGGCCAGAATATCTTCCTGACGCAGGCTCTCCTGCAGCAGACCGGCAGTCCTTCTAATTATTTCATCTCCAACCTCGTGACCGAAGCTGTCATTTATTATCTTGAGCCCGTTTATATCAACCATGATTATACTCAGGGGCAGCTGGCGTTCGGTGTCCAGCCTCTCCATCTCCTGTTCCAGATAGGTGCGGTTATAGAGGCCGGTTAGCTCATCGTGAAAGGTCTTATATCTTATCTGTTCTCGAGAATATATTCTGTCCAGTGCTGCAGAAGTGTGGGCTATCAGCAGCTCGGCCAGCTCCAGGTCTTCCCGGCTGAAAGCCGCTTTTTTCCGGGCTACGGCCTGAAAGACACCGTGTTCTCCTATGGGCACGGAGATTGCCGACCTGTAAGTGCTGCTGACCGGTTTGGCCCCGGGTGTGCGATCTATATCTGTTGTAAGAACGCTCTCCTGTTTGCGATAGGTCCTGCCTGCTATACCCTCGCTTATATGGCTGGCTTTCTCTCCGCCTGTGGGTACACCGCTGGAAGAGGCCACAGGCACGAGCATTTCGCCCTCCACCAGGCTGCAGTTGCAGATATTAAACTCCAGCAGCTTTTCAGCTGTATCGACTGTGAGCTGACAGACCTCCCTCTCACTTTTCAGCTCTCTCAGCCTGAGGGCTGTCTCGTGCAGCTCCTCTATAACCTGTTTCTGCTTTTTGAGTTTATCCTCCACCTGCCTTCTTTCACTGATATCCTGAACAAAGGCAAACTCGTACTCCTGACCGTGAAAATTGAGATGATGGCTTCTGATCCAGACCGGAATATGCTCACCTTCACTTGTTACATGCTCTGACTCCACACTCTGATAGCCCTTCTCCTTGAGGTGCTGCCAGCGCTTCTCCCGGTCTTCCTCTCTGTAATTGGGATCGACAAAGGATATGCTCTGCCCCAGAAGCTCCTCCCTTTCGTATCCCAGCATCCCGCAGATTGTGTCGTTCACATATTTAAACTTTCCGGAAGGTGATATCCATAGAATGCCCACCGAAGCCTTGTTGATGGAAAACCGGGCCAGCTGCAGTTTCTCCTGCCTCTCTTTGCTTTCAGTTATATCCCGAAGAACGCTGAAAGCACCGGTGTATTCACCTTCATCCCAGCGGGGTGTGACAACCACCTGTAAAATCCGCCTCTCACCATCAGGCCGGTTGATGTTCAGTTCGTATCTGCCCTCTTCCCCCTGTTTTCTGCGCTCTGTGCCCGGCAGAATTTTATCGTTATATTCCTCCTCACTGACAAATTCCCGGATATTTCTACCCACCAGTTCACCCTCTCCCACACCGAACAGCTCTTCAGCAGCAGGGTTGGCAAACTGAAAATCCTCATTCTCGTCGACTATGACGATCCCTTCGTTTACCTTTTCCACCAGCTCCTCGTACTCCTGGCGGTTTTCTTTTAACTTTTTTTCCAGACGTCTTTTGCGGGTGATATCTTCTGCGGTGAAAACTATGTACTGAACCTCTCCCTCTTCATCAAGGCGGGGGGTTCTGGTTATGGAGAGAAGCCTCTTCTCTCCGGCACCATTTTTTACCCATTCCTCTGTCTCCAGCCTGCGCTTCTCGCGCATGACCTTCCGGTTCGTATCTATACATGTTCTGACTTCCTCCTCTTCGGAGAGAACCTCTTCTATCGGCCTGCCCTCGATCTCCTCTCTTTTTAAGCCCATGAAATCGGCATGGACCTTATTGGCGCGTCCATAAGTTCTCTCATCAACCTGAAACCATATCTGCAGATCAGCATTGTCCAGCAGAAACTGTATTTCCTCCAGTTCGCTGGAAAAGCTGGTTATGCTGTTTTTATTGCGGTCATGCAGCATTGTTCCACCCCCCATAATGAAAAGGTGATGCCCGTCATAATCGGAACTATTTTACCATACCACACTGTATAATTATATTCCCGTGCTGGAGGGCGAATTCCTCCCTGTTATGAAAATTTTAGCAAATTGAAAACAAATTATTGTCATCAAATCCAGTTTCAGTGAGTATCTTGCAAACTTAATTTTAATGGGTTATAATGTTAACAATCTGAATCACAAAGCCAGGAGGAGGAATTAATATGGAAAGTCTGCCTGCATCAACCTGGTTCTGGCTGGTGGTACCGAACCTGATCATAGTGCTTCTTTCGCTGGGAAGATTGATTTACAGCCGGCGGGGTGATAGCTGATGGATCCTATTATAACCACCTTTGCCCTTTACATAATAGGGATGATGGCCATCGGTTATTATTTCTATAAAGTCAACGAGGACACCGAAGATTACTTTCTGGGCAATCGCGGTCTCAACGCTCCTGTTACAGCTCTCAGCGCCCAGGCCAGCGATATGAGCGGCTGGCTGCTGCTGGGATTTCCCGGGGCTATCTATGCCGGGGGTTTTCACGCCATGTGGATAGGCATTGGTCTGGCCGTGGGCACCTACCTCAACTGGCAGTTCACAGCCAGCAGACTGCGTTACTACACCGAAGTGGTAGATGCCATCACCATCGCGGACTTTTTTGAGAATAGATTTAGAGATGATTCCAGAGCACTGCGCATGGTGACGGGGCTCGTCATATTAATATTTTTTACCATCTATGTATCATCTGGACTTGTGGCCGGAGGGACGCTCTTTGAAAATATTCTGGGAGTGGATTACAATATCGCGGTCTACATTGCCGTGGTAATAATCGCACTCTACACCTTTCTGGGCGGCTATCTGGCGGTGAGCTGGTCTGATTTCATCCAGGGCTCTTTGATGTTTCTCGCTTTAATCATCGTGCCCGTGACAGTGGTCAACAGCATGGGAGGGCTGGGTGAGCTCTGGGGTGCTGTCGCGGAAATTAATCCCGATCTTCTCCACGCCTTCCGCACTGTGGAGTTCTTCCCCGGTGAAGGTGCTGTCTGGCAGACGGCGGGAGAAGGGGTCAATGTCATGGATCTTATTTCCAATATAGCCTGGGGACTGGGCTACTTTGGCATGCCTCACATTATCGTCAGATTCATGAGCATAGATGACGGCAAACAGCTGCCTGTGGCCCAGACGATCGGTGTTACCTGGGTTGTGATCACGCTAATAGGCGCAGTCTTTGTGGGTATTATAGGTATTGCCACTTTTGCTGAACCTCTGGGCAATCCGGAGACAGTCTTTCTGGAGCTCCTGCAGGAAGTCATGAACCCCTGGGTGGGAGGAGTATTCCTGGCTGCTGTGCTTGCGGCCATAATGAGCACAGTCGATTCTCAGCTGCTGGTATCATCCAGTGCTCTGACCGAGGACTTCTACAAGGCTTTCTTCCGGCGTGAAGCCAGCGATCGTGAGCTTTTATTCTTCAGCCGGGCTTCGGTTATCGCCATCACACTCATTGCCCTCTATTTCGCCATGGCCGGCGGTAGAATTCTGGATATCGTTGGTTATGCCTGGGCCGGTCTGGGCTCTGCTTTCGGCCCGGCGATACTGTTTTCCCTCTACTGGAAGAAGACCAACCGCTACGGTGTGCTGGCCGGGATTATTGCCGGTGGGGTCACCGTTATCATCTGGAATAACTTTTTTGCCTTCACCGGTCTCTATGAAATAGTGCCGGGTTTCCTGCTCAGCAGTCTGATAATATTTGTGGTCAGCCTGCTTGGACCTGAAACAGATCCGGAGATAGCAGAAGAATTTGAAAGGGTAAGGGAGATGGCACGTGATTAAACATCAGTAAGACGGAGTGATATCGCCCAGCACCACCTCTCTTTTGGCTCCTGTTATGGAAGGGACATTGCCCGGTAATCGCTGATCTGTAAGCCAGGCCAGTATACCAAAAGCAGCTGCCTCCTTCTCCCCGCCTGAAAGCGCGGGGATATCGGGGGGCAGCTTTTTTTGCGGTGAGGTGAGATTTATAATCCTCACATCCTCTGATATGTCTTCTGCAGCTCTCTTTTCCAGTCTTCTCATCAGCTCATCATTGCTGCCACCCCCACCGCTGATTATAATCTCAACATCTTCACAGAGTTCTGCCGATGATGATTTAAGTTCTCGCCTCAGTGCTCTGAAGATAGAATGGACGGTAAATTCGGTTAGAGTGGCTATGATATCCTCACCGGCCAGATCTGAACTGATGGCTTTCTGCCAGAAATCATCCAGTAAATCTTTGCCAAAATCACTGCGTCCGGTCGAGCGGGGATAGCAGCGTGTGAAAAAATCATGCCGGAAAAGATACTCAATCCCCTCCGGCCAGACCTCTCCTGCTGCAGCCAGCTGTCCGTCTCTATCAAACTTCTTCTCACCACCGCTCAATCTCTCCACGGCAGCATCTATCATCATATTGCCAGGTCCTGTATCACTGCCCCTTATATCATTACGGTCTGCCCCTGCAGGCAAGTATGTATAGTTGGCTATGCCTCCTATGTTGACCATAAATCTTTGTTTATCCTCGTGAGTATAGAGAAGATGATCGACAACTGGCACCAGCGGTGCTCCCTCACCACCTGCGGCAATATCTCGCTGCCGGAAATTGCTCACGGTTTTGATACCGGTTCGTTCTGCCAGGATAGCCGCTTCGTCCAGCTGCAGACTGAGAACTTTCTCTCCAGGACTGTGATATACCGTCTGGCCGTGACTTCCCAGTATATCGATTGTTGCGGGATCGACCGGGGCCGATTCCAGAACCTCACTGACACAGCAGACATAGAATTCGGCCAGCCTCCGCTTGAGAGCAGCTATCTCACCGGCACAGGCTGAAGATAATCTGCCTTCGCTCAGGGCTTTGAGCCGCTCTCTTAATGATGCGGGGTAAGTCGTGGTGGCAAAAGCTATTCTCTCCATGTTTTCGATGCCGCTCTCACCACACCCTCGAAAAAATATATCCTCCAGCATCACATCAACACCGTCGAGTGAAGTTCCGGACATAATACCTGCAGCTCTGCACCTTTTTAATTCCCCATTTTCAGCAAGATTCATATTCCCTCACCCCTGCTCAATTCCGCCATGATCAGGTTGTGCAGCCGGGGCCTGAAGGAGATGATCCGGCGATCATTCCGTTCCGGATTGACGCGGTTGGTCAGAAGTATAACAGTGATCTTTCGCCGGGGATCGTGCCAGAGTGAGGTACCGGTAAAACCAGTGTGGCCAAAAGATCTGCGGCTGAAAAGAATACCGCAGGAACTATCCGGGCTATCTGCTATATCCCAGCCCAATCCGCGCTCCTCTGAGGCCGGTTCGGAAAGGTTTTCCGCCATTCTCTCACTTGTCACAGGTGCAAGTATCTCAGCTCCAGAATTACTTTCAGCTGTACAGCTGCTACAGCTGCCGGCCGGCCCGATCAGAGCCCGTGCTAATGTCATCACATCATCCAGGCAGGAAAAAAGCCCGGCCTGACCGCTGACACCTCCCAGAAAATAGCAGTTCTCATCGTGGACTTCACCTCTCATCACCCTGCCACGCCAGGAGCAGTGCTCTGTGGGGGCGACATGCTCCCGGCTGATATCTTTCTCGCCCTGCAGGGGATTGAAATCTGTCCGCTTTAACCCCAGAGGTGAGATGATATTGCTGCGGGCATAGTCCGCCATTGAAACACCGGCAGCCGCCTCCAGAATAAAACCCAGCAGAAGATAATTGGGGTCACTATAGTTGACAGCTGTGCCGGGAGAAGAGTTCAGTTCCAGGTTGAGAAGATAATTCAGAACTTTCTCCTTATCAGCAGGAGTGCCCGGGCTCTCCCAGAGTCTTACTACTGAGGGAAGCCCAGAAGTATGTGTCAAAAGATGCCTTACGGTTATATCTGCCAGCTCATCCCGTACCCCGGGGAAAAATTCGCCCAGGCTGTCGGTTATATCGATTATACCTCTCTCCACCAGCTGCATGATAGATGGAGCGGTTATCAGGACTTTGGTGAGTGAAGCGAGATCATATACCGTATCCTCATCCACTTTCATACTTTTGGAGCTGCTCATATACCCCACAGCCGTGGAATAGAGGCGTGATCCCCGATACATTATTCCCAGAACTCCGCCCGGGAAAACTTCATCCTCAACAGCATCTTTCAGGAATTGCTCTATTTTATTCTCTGTTTCCTGTTTTATCTCCATCTATATACCTCCCGCATAATTCAGCTTTGATCCAGATAAAGCACTTAACCTCGGTCTATATTCTCATTCGCCCTTCTCGATATTTTAGGGGGTCAGCTTGCTGGACTGTACGGCCTCTCTGGTTCTCTTAAGAGCTTCATTTGTGCTGTCATATCGGGCCAAAGCTGCCCCCAGAAACAGCATGTCAATTACTGACAGCTGAGCCAGCCTGGAGGCCATGGCACTGCCCCGAAAGGGTGATTCCTGGGAGTAGTTGAGCAGCAGTCTATCTGCTTTTTCCGCCAGCGGAGATCCGGCCTGAGATGTGATGGCTATAACCCTGCAGCCGTTTTTCTTCAGGATATCTACAGCCTCCAGCAGCTCCCGGGTGCGCCCGGAATCTGAGATGGCCACAACCACATCATCCTCTCCCAGGTTGGCCGCTATCATCTTCTGATCGTGCACTTTGCTGACGGCAGTTGCAGGCAGGGCAATGCGCCTGAATTTGAGTTCGGCATCTTCGGCAACAAGGGCGGAAGCACCATAACCGAAAAAATAACGCTGATCGGCATCAAGCAGCTGCTCAGCCGCTTCTTCCACAGCTTCACACTCCAGAAGCCGGCGGGTGCTGGCCAGTGATTCTTCATACATCTGAAAGAGCTTATCCTCAGCATCTTCCAGACTATCCCCTTTTTCTATCTCACCGTATATTCTCTCCTTTTTGCCGGCTTTTCCCCCATCCCGGGCCAGCATTATCTTCAGTTCCTGATATCCGGAAAGACCTATGCTCTGGCAGAATTTTACCACCGTGGCCTCACTTACATTTATCAATCCAGCCAGCTCTGTGATCGAGGTATAGACCACCTCTCCCGCATTTTCCAGCACATAATCGGCCACCTTCTTTTCTGAGGGATTTAGATCCTGTATATGGCTTTTAATCTGCAGAAGCCCGCGGGATAGCCCGGGGCTGTTGTGCTCCTGCTGATTTTTTTCCTCCATCTGGCTCATAATTCATTCCTCCCCGTGACAGGACTGAAGTTCACAAATGAACCGACAATATCTCCTGCCTCTTTTGCTTTTTCTATACCATAGATTGCTGCTCCAGCAGTATGATCCAGCTTCTTAAATTTCAGGGTTTTTATATTTATATTATCTTTTTCAGCCCTGTTATATATTGCTTCTTTCAGCTTATCTCTATAGAAATCACTGCCCGTTAGCCCCCCGGTCAGGGCCAGCCTTCTCTTCTGAGCGGTAAGCCATCTCAGGGCGGCTGCGATATCCCGGGAAAACTCTTCCAGCTCATCTTCCAGCAGCTGCAGAAGTATTTCACCGCTGTCCTCGGCGGCGATGACAATAAGGGAAGGGGCAGCATCTGCCAGCTTCTCCCGGGGCAGTCGACCACCGTAGATTAAATCAAATAGTTCCTCTTTGTCTCTGAGATTCAGTTTCTCCAGCATTAATTGAAGCAGTGCCTCGCTGCCTGATCTATCATGCTGTTTTAAGGCCAGGCTGCAGGCCTTTATTACCAGACGGCATCCTCCACCTTCATCACCCAGAATGGGTCCCAGCCCCCCGCCCCGGAAGTATTCGCCGGAGCTGCTGCCGGCATAAACTATGCTGCCGGTGCCGGCTGCAGCTACAGCCCCGGCTCCTTCGGGCCAGGCTGCGTGGAGTGCAGCTCTGCCATCATCTGTAACCTGATAATTTTGAGCAAGGCCCAGCTTTTGCAGTTCTTTTTTTAGCCGCTGCTGTTCACCCTCACGTCCACATCCAGCTGCTCCCACCGCCAGCACCTCAAGATTCTTGCTGCGCTGCCCGCTGTGAGCTCTGGAAACCGCCTCACGTACAGCAGCAGCCGTACTATCAGAGCCTCCCTGAAGATAATTGGCGCCCCCTATCTCCACCCTGCCCAGAACATTTCCTCTCTCATCGAATACCGTACAGCGGGTTTTGGTGGCACCTACATCTACACCAGCTGCGGATTTCATGCTATTCCTCCTCTCAGTCTGCGGGAAGTTCAACAGGCAGTCTGCCAGCTGGTTCCCGTCTGCCCTGCAGGATATCCAGCAGTGGCTGCACATGCAGAGGGCTGTCATCATATGTAAGCAAAACCTCCGCTTCGGGCAGCTCAACCACACAGTAAGGAGAACCAATGCATATGATCACAAAAGGGCTATTATCCTCTGCCAGCTCACGCAGTAATTCTCTCTCCCTGCTGCTGGCAGGTGGTGAGCTTATGAGCACCAGATTGAATCCGCTTTCACCCCTGTTTTCTGTGAGTTCAAAACCTTCCTCCTGCAGCGAGTGTCCCAGAGATCGATAGAGAGGATGGCTTTCTTCCTCATCAGTCTCAGGTGTTTCCACAGGTGTTCTGGTCTCATCAGTCAGGTCCAGATAATAAATCGGACTGTGATCCTCCAGTTCCAGGGGCAGCACATCATCGGACTCTGCAGCCCTTGTTATTGCCCGTGCGGACAGTTCTTCGCCCACTTCATAACCCTGCCGGAAAAATTCCTGGAACTGCTCTTCCACATAGGGGGGGTTTTCCTGCCAGGTCAATCTGGATTCCTTCAGTTTGAGTATTCTCTCCAGCGATCTGTCCAGTCGTTCCCGGCTGATAGTTCCGGATTTAACAGCTCTTTTTAGCTCCTCGATTGCTTCTATCTGCAGTCTATGGGTGTGTGACATGAGCACCTGATCACTGCCCGCTCTAATGGTCCTCACGGCCCCCTCCACCGTGCCGGAACTTTTAACAATACCCTCCATTTCCATACAGTCGGTAATTATCAGCCCGGAAAAACCCATCTCTTTTCTCAGCAGATCGGTGAGTATCTCCCGGGAAAGTGTTGCAGGCAGCTCACTGCTGTCCGTATAAGCCGGAAATGCTATATGTGCCGTCATTATGCTGTCTATGCCGGCTTCAATGGCTTCCCGGAAGGGTTTTAACTCCACTTCTCCAAGGCGCTCGCGCTTATGTTCAATAACCGGCAGATCCAGATGAGAATCCACAGAGGTATCACCATGACCGGGAAAGTGCTTGCCGCAGGCTATAACTTCCTCCTGCTGCAATCCTTTCAGATAGGCACTGCCCTGGGCAGCTACAGCATCAGGTCTGCTGCCGGCAGAGCGAACACCAATTATGGGGTTGTCAGGATTATTATTGACATCCAGCACCGGGGCCAGATTAAAGTTCACTCCCAGATATTTAAGCTGTCTGGCTTTGGCCCGGGCCATGCGGGTTGTCAGCTCAGGGCTATCAGCTGCCCCCAGGGCCATGGCCCCCGGAAAATGTGTCATGCCCGGCACCCTTGTGACTTTACCCCCTTCTTCATCGGCAGAGATAAAAAGTGGAACTCCGTTGCTCTCCAGGGCTATCTCCTGCAGCCGCCGGGAAAGATCGGCCACCTGAAAGGGGTGTGTGAGGTTTCGGGCAAAATATATTACACCGCCAATATGATACTCTTCTATCATCTCCCTCAGCTCAGGTGTCACCTCCTGCCCGGAAAAACCAACCATCATCAGCTGACCAATTTTCTCTTCCAGATCCATTTCTGCTATCATATCTTCCATATTTCTCATCCTTCCCGTTTGTCAGGAAAAATTATGGGTAAATCAGAATATCCTTGCTCTCCTCCGCAAACTGTCTTCTTTCCCCGGACCATTTATCACATAATCCCATTATTCGCTCTGCAGCCTGCGCAAAGTTCATTTCCTTTAGATCATCACTAAGCCCGGGCAAAAATTCCCGCCGGAGCCTGTCAGTGCCGGTCAGTTTATCAATGAAAAATTCTCCCTCTTCCAGGCTGATGAATTCAAATTTTTCTGGAGCTGCTGCCATAACTGTTCCCAGAAAAGTCAGCCCCACCGCCAGTGGATCAAGTTTTCTCTTTTCCTTTCGGGGATGATAATAAAATTGCAGCCCCTCACAAACACTGGCAGAATGTTTGCTGGAATGAGGTTTAAAGGTAACGCTGCGGTATTTAAAGCCAGACAGGCCTGCTTCTCTCAGACGATCCAGATATCCGGTGATTTCCTCTGCGGGAAACCAGGGCGCTCCGGCCACCCGGAAGGGAAGTGTTGTGCCCCTTCCCTCGGATAAATTTGTGCCTTCCAGTACCGCCAGCACAGGATAGAGAAAGAGCGATTCCACCGCAGGCAAATTGGGTGAAGGAGGCACCCAGTTAACCTCCATCTCGTCGACTCTTTCTCCACTCCAGCCGGCTAATTTTACTGTGCTTAGAATATCTTCAGAAACTCCATTCCTCTCCACCAGCCTATACTTCATAAACCACCGGGCCAGCTCACCGGGTGTGAGGCCATA
>CAYXAK010000038.1:0-7437 GCA_964462585.1 uncultured Halanaerobiaceae bacterium | reverse complement strand
CCACCAGCCTATACTTCATAAACCACCGGGCCAGCTCACCGGGTGTGAGGCCATAGCAGAGCGGCAGCTCTTCAGGCCCGACAAAGGAGGTAAAATCCTCCTCGAGCATATTTCCGGCAGGTTCTCTGCCCAGGGGATTATAGCGATCAAATACTATGAAATTTACCCCCTCTTCACAGGCAGCCTCCAGGGATTTTAAAAGTGTGGAGATATATGTGTAATAGCGAACCCCTACATCCTGGATATCGTATATCAAAGTATCAAGATCTCTCAGCTGTTCTGCTGTCGGTTTTCTATTATCTCCGTACAGACTTATCACCGGCAGTCCGGTTTTTTCATCTCTGGTGTCGGAAACTTTTTCCCCGGCTGCAGCCGTTCCCCTGAAACCATGCTCCGGAGAAAAAATCTTTACAAGCTCCAGGCCCTGCTCCTGCTGCAGTAAATCCACGTTCTGTTTTAGATCGTAAGTCAATCCCGTATGATTTGTTATGATGCCGGTTCTGCCCTGATTATCATAGGGGAGTGCAATATCTTCCCCGGCCGCTAAAAATCTATCAAGTCCGGATCTGTAGCTGTTTAAACTCATGCAATAAGCTCCTTTCCTGAGATATCAATCCATGGCATAGGGGTCGATTGCATCTCGAAGTGCATCTCCCAGAAAGTTAAAGCCCAGAACAGTAACAATTATAAAAAGTCCGGGTATTAACAACCAGGGGCTGCTGCGCAATACTGACATCCTCTGGGCCTGATTGAGTAAAAGCCCCCAGCTGGTCATGGGTTCCTGTATCCCCAGCCCTAGAAAGCTGAGCGAGCTCTCACCGATGATCATGCCAGGAAAAGCAAGGGTCACAGCCACTATCAAATATGACATTGTATTCGGAAGGACATGCCTGAACATTATCCTTCGATCTTTTGCCCCCAGAGCTCGAGCAGCCTGGACAAATTCTTTTTCCTTGAAACTCAAAAACTGTCCCCTGACAACCCTGGCCACACCTGTCCAGCCAATTAAAGATAAAACTGTAATTATGCCGAAATATATCCTTACAGAAGACCAGCGTGCCGGCAAAACCATACTCAATGCCAGCCAGAGAGGGATTCGGGGAAATGACCTCAAAAGTTCAATTAAACGCTGTATTAAATTATCGATTACACCGCCATAAAAACCTGAAATGCCCCCCATTATAATGCCAATAGCGAAGCTCAAAAATATGCCAAAAATGCCTACACTCAGGGAAACCCGACCTCCCCAGAGCGTTCGCGAAAAAAGATCGCGACCGAAACGATCCGTGCCAAAAAGAAATAGATGACCATCTGCTTCTGAATCCAGGCCAAAGAGATGAAGATCTGTTTCAAACAGACCCAAAAAGTTATAGCTTTCTCCCCGCACCAGAAATCGTATTGGATATTTTTCGTCTTTGTTTTCTGTGTAATTAATCGCCAGAGTAACTGGATCACGCTCTCTTTCTAATCCATAGACAAAGGGCCTGCCCTGAAATTCACCCTCGTGAAAAACCCGTACTCTGGTAGGTGGAGCAAAGGTGTAGTCCTGTCTGCGGGTTGTCATATTATAGGGGCTTATAAATCCCGCAAATATAGTAATGAAATACATAAATATAATTACTCCCAGAGCAATTACTCCCAGCCGATGTCGTAAAAAACGGCGAAGTACTCGCTGGCGATAATCAAGTGTCTCCCCATTTGCAGCCATATTCTGGTTCAAGCCCTCTGAATTTTCCGGGTTAATTTTATTATTTCCTTGATCCAACTTGCCTCACCTCCTCAATCATATCTAATCCGGGGATCCGTCCAGGCTAACATTATATCCGCCAGCAGATTTCCTATCAGCAACAGAAAAGCCGAAAACATCAAAAATGTCATGACCAGGTATTGGTCGTGGTTTAAAAGTGCATCATAGAAAAAAGGCCCCATAGTAGGCAAATTGAGAACGATCGCTGTAATTATAGTACCACTGATTAGCATCGGTAGCTGCATACCCAGCATCGATATAAGAGGATTTATGGCATTTCTTACAGCATGTTTGTAAATTACTGTCCTCTCGTGAAGCCCCTTGCTGCGGGCAGTGTAGATATACTGTTCTCCCAGCACATCAAGGAGGTTTCCCCTCATCTGACGCATAATACCAGCCATACCTGCTGTTCCAATAGCAATCAGAGGAATCCAGATATGCTTGAGTAGATCGATGACTTTTGCTATAGACCAGGGAGCTCCGATAAACTCTCTTGAAAATAATCCTCCCACTGCGGTCCCCCCCATGGCCAGTACAAAATACATCAACAGAAGGGCAAGGAAAAAATTAGGTATAGAAATACCTATAAAACCAAAAAAGGTGAAGAAATAATCAAATATCGAATATTGATGTGTTGCAGAATATATACCAATTGGAATAGCCAGAGTCCAGGTAAAGAGTATAGTTGCACCAGCCACCACAACAGTCCATCCCAATCTCTCCCAGATAAGTCCGCTGACAGGTCTGTTATAGGCAAAGGAATACCCAAAATCCCCCTCGGTCACTATACCTTTAACCCAGGTTATATACTGGACATATGCCGGTTGATCAAGTCCATAACGGCTTCTCATGGCTTCAACAGTCTCTGCTGTGACCCTGGGGCTATCAAGAAACTGACTCCCGAATTCTCCAGGTTGAAGACGTACAACCCCAAAAGAAACAATAGAAATAAGAATTATTAGAGGTATCATATATAGAATCCTACGAATAATATATGATAACATTCATAACCAGCTCCTTCAATTACGGGAATAAAGAAAATTACCTGACGGTGACTTCCTGTCACCGTCAGGTTTAAACCAAAATTTAACTCAGCATCTGCTTTTTATTTTTTATAAACTGCATATATCATTTCTACTATTACATCATCTTCATTCATATAAACATTGCCAACATCATCCTGTACAGCCATGACATCCATACCTTTCGTTATAAATATTACAGGGACTTTTTCTGCATAAATCTCCTGGAATAAATGATAATGTTCTCTTCTCTCATCAGGATCAAGTGTTGTCTGCCCGGCTTCAAATGCATCATATACTTCTCGTTCCCAGTCATACATGTTTTCCATTATGGGATTTCCATCCTCATCTCTGATGGATTGATGCCAGTAATAAAGATCACCTGAGGGCTGCCATATAGCTTTGCGGAACTGCGGATCTGGCTGGTTGCCAAAAGCATTTACCATGGCCTGAAAATCACCAGCCATAGCCTGATCAAAGACAAGTCCGCCTTCAATCAGGTTCAGATAAACATTGATGCCTACTCGATCTAAATTTTCTTGAATCAGGCCTGCTATATCGGCATGATCCTCCGCCCCAACATTTGCTGTCAGGTCAAATTCAAGATCACTGCCATCTGGCAGCTGCCTTATCCCATCACCGCTTTCATCAACATATCCCAGCTCATCCAGTATTTGTTCTGCTCTTTCAATATTGAATTCCCGTCTAATATCTTCAATTTCGGGGTTATAAAAAGCTTCATTTGTGGGGAGAACCGGTGTTCCAGATTTTATTGCCAGTGTATTATATATTTCTTCAATTATTCTTTCTCTATCAATTAGATACTCCATTGCCTGCCGGAAACGTACATCGCGAAATGCTTCACTTAGCTCTTCATCTTCTAAATCAAAGTTAAAAGCCAGATGGGTTGGACTTGGCGTTGGCCCCACCGGGCTGCCTGCCATTACCCTGTAGGGAGCGCCATCAAGTTCATCCTGTTTGAGCGGAGTATAATCTCTTCCTGTAATACTCAAACTATCAATCTCACCTGCCTGAAACTGTGCCAGAGCAACCTCGCTGTCCCTCACTATGAGATAATCCAGTTGATCAACATAGGGCAGCTGATTTCCTTCTGGATCATATCTCCAGCTATTAGGGTTTCTTTCCATAACTATCCTCTGATCTACAACATAATCTGAGAGCACAAAGGGACCCGTGCCAACAATTTCGTCAGGATCAACATCTGTACCCCATGCCTCATTGATAGCCCCAGGATTCTCTTCATCAACATATTCTGCCAGCTTATGCTCCGGAGCTATAGGGGCCTGAGATAAAATTCTGATAAATGGGCCGTAGGGGGCCGGAAGATCAGCCCTGACAGTTTTATCGTCTATCTTGCTAAATTCCACCACTTCACCCTCAATTGTAAAGCGAGCTACCTCGTTGGCTTCAGCATTGGGATTCAAAGTGAGATTTTCCATGGTAAATATTACATCATCTGCATCAAAAGGCTCTCCATCCGACCATTTAACACCTTCACGGAGATTAAGAATGACTGTCTCCCCATTATCTTTAACTTCCCAATCCGAAGCAAGTCCAGGTTCTACTTCCTGAGTAACTGGATTTTCCTCTGTCAGAGAATCCAGGATATTGGTCATTACTGAAAATGTAACCCAGTCTACGGCACCATAATAGTTGAAGGTTTGAGGTGCCGAATTAAAAGATAAGGTGTAAGTTCCACCATATTCACCGATGTCTTCAAAATAAACATCGCTAGCCACTTTTCTGTCCAGTTCTTCAGCCGAAGCTGTACCAATAACAGTCAGAGCCAATACCACCACAAAGACTAGAGCTAAAAGTTTCTTCAAAATTTCTCCCCCTTAATAAATTGATGATGAAACTGCAAGCAACAAAATTAATTCAGCCGATGAGTGTCCGCAAATTTCCGAAATTTTGTTTGAGTAACCTCTCAGCTTTTTCTTTTTCACACCCCCTTTCATACATAACGATAGCTGTTTTTACGTCAAAATCTGATTTGCCAAGATATTTCTCTGCTATCTTTTCTTTTGTACCGGTAATCATCGTAAAAATCTTTATTGCTCTCTTTTTTAATTTGCTGTTACTTGCCTGCAGATCAACCATTAAATTGGAATAAACTTTACCTAACTTAACCATAGCTGTGGTAGATATAGTATTGAGAACCATTTTCTGAGCTGTACCAGCTTTCATCCGTGTGGATCCTGTTAGTATTTCAGGCCCCACTATAACTTCCAGACTGTGATCAGCTATTCCAGCCAGTTCGGTGTCATGATTGCAAACCAGGGCCCCCGTAAGCGCCCCCGCCTCATTTGCCTTTTCCACAGCTCCAATAACATAAGGAGTTTTCCCACTGGCAGTTATACCAAGCACAGTATCAATATCTCGAACATTTTCTTCAGCTATACGATTTTCTCCCAGCTCTTTTTTATCTTCGAGGTTTTCCCTTGCTTTAAATATGGCTTCTTTTCCTCCGGCGATGATTCCAATCACTCTATCTTCAGCCAGACTGAAGGTAGGTGTACATTCTACAGCATCTATTATGCCGATCCTGCCGCTGGTACCCGAGCCAACATAAAATAATTTGCCACCTTTTTTCATTCTTTCCACAAGTTCCTCAATGAAAGAGGATATCTGAAATGTGATTTCATTTACTGCTCCGGCAACTTTTGCATCTTCTTCATTTATAAGTCTTACAATCTCTTCTATGCTCTTTTTATCCAGGTCTCTGCTCGCTTCATTTCTTTTTTCAGTTAGCCTTTCATTATTTGCATTTTTATTTGTGTTTTTCTTGCGCATATCTCTACCCCCAAATTTGCAGATATGGAATTATTCCCTAATCCAGAGTGAATATGAAGTGACAGAGATCACCTGTCATTGCAGTTTCCGGTCGCTCTAAATCTATATCTGGATTGTAACCTTCTATAACAGCAAAATCACCGGAACATATCATCTTCTCTCCCAGGTCTGCAGCATTGTAACTGTTAAATATTTTAGCGTGTAAACACTCATACACCTTTATCTCCAGGCACTCCGGGCTGTTTTCAATTATTTCATAATCATGAACTTTATCAGTGAAAAGTTTCAGCAGATAATCGAGCTCTCCCCCTTTTTCTTCACCTAAATCAGACCAGCTATTTCTCAATCTCTCATGTTTATGTTCAATTAATTTATTCAGTCCCTCTTCGCCAAAATATTTTTCTACCATCCTGCCCGTGAATATGAGATTTATATCCCTGGCCTCTATATCTTCACTCACTGTATCTCCCTTCAATAAAAAAGTTTTATTATAAATTTATTATTAATAAAACATCCTCACTATATACTTTCAAGACCATAATAAAAATTCCTTCTTAAAATCAAATATTCTTTAAAATTTTTTTACTATCTTACTTTTATATACCCTTTTCCGATTTAATAAATAAATCTTACTAATTTAGTTGACTTTATTTGATCTTTACCATATAATAATAGTAACTTATTTCAGCATGGGGTGATTATTGATGAAAATTATTTCCAGAGCTTTGGTTCCAGTTCTCGTTCTGTCACTGCTCTTTTTCGCCGGCAGCGGCCATGTTCTGAGCGCAGGGCATGGAGATGCCCCGGATGGCTTTTTTGCACCCGAGACACTGGCTGAATTTGACGGAGTGGAAAGAGAAGCTTATGTGGCTTTTGAAGGCAGAGTCTACGATCTTTCCGAATCCTTTGAGGATGGAACACACTTCGGATATGAAGCCGGTCAGGATCTGACAGAAGAAGCTTATGAAGCCGATCACGGCCCTGATGTTCTGGAAGATGAAGAAGTGGTTGGCTATATGCTGAAAGAAGTTCTCACTGAAGACGATCTGGCCCGTTATGATGGCGAAGAATATCCTCCCTATGTGGCTGTCGATAACGTAATTTACGATGCCAGCGAAGTCTTTGATGATGGCACTCACGGAGGACATGAGGCAGGTGCAGATCTTACAGGCGAGTTCCACGACCGCCATGGCGAGGAAAATCTTGAAGCCATGCCCGTTGTCGGCGCTCTTGTCCATTATGAGCTGACCGAGGAAGAACTGGCTCAATATGATGGTCAGGACGGAGAAGATGGATTTGTAGCTGTAGATGGCGTTATATATGATGTGACAGAGGCCTGGGATGACGGCACTCATATGGGCCATGAAGCAGGGAACGATCTCAGCGAGGAAATTGGAGAAGCCGGTCATACCCGCACTGTACTCCCCCAGCTTCCTGTAGTGGGAGTGCTTGTAGAATAAAATACTCTGAATTTTTTGCTCATACAAATTTATGCACAAAAAACCCCACCCCCTGAGGTGTAAAGAAGTCGGGGTGGGGTTTTTATATTAAATGCTATATAAAGTTTATCTCATCTCGGTTTGATGAGAAACTTTATAGCTGTCCTCTCCTCGCCTTCAATCTCTATATCTTTAAAGCCGGGGACACAGACCAAATCGATGCCGGAAGGGGCTACATATCCCCTGGCAATAGCAACTGCTTTTACCGATTGATTTACAGCTCCCGCTCCTACTGCCTGCAGTTCAGCTTCACCTTCTTCGCGCAGAACACCGGCCAGAGCTCCGGCAACTGAATTGGGGCTGGAATCAGCGGCAACCTTTAAGATCTCTTTTTCAGCATTCTGTTCCACAGAAA
>CAYXAK010000037.1:0-19438 GCA_964462585.1 uncultured Halanaerobiaceae bacterium | reverse complement strand
ACTGCTAGCCCTGCCGGCTTGTTAGGGCAAATCTATTCTGTTATAATTATAATATATGCGGATATTTTCCTGCATGGTTGAGAAAAATAGTCATATATTATCAGAGATATTCTAACATAAGCACAGACTGAAGATTAAAATCATCAAGATGAACATAATAAATACAGGAGGTGAGAGTCCGGAGTGATCCGGATGGTATATTTTGAGCAGAAAAGATATCGATAAACAGATGAAGATTTTAAGGCAGGGAGTGGAGGAGCTGATCGATGAGGAATCTCTCAGAAAAAAGCTCAAAACAGCACGGGAGGAGGAGAGGCCGCTCAGGGTAAAACTCGGCCTTGATCCTTCAGCACCTGATCTGCATATCGGTCATACTGTGGTGCTCAATAAGCTGAAGCAGTTTCAGGAGCTGGGCCACGAGGTCCATCTCATCATAGGTGATTTTACCGGCATGATAGGCGATCCCAGCGGCAGGTCCAAAACAAGAAAACAGCTGACGCGAGAAGAGGTCGAGGAGAATGCCCGCACCTATGAAGAGCAGTTTTCGCGGGTGCTCGACCCCGACAGCACAGAGCTTCATTTTAACAGCAGCTGGCTGGACAGCCTGGATGCCAGAGATGTGATCAATATATCCTCACGTTACACTGTGGCCAGGATGCTGGAGAGAGAGGACTTTGCCAGCCGCATGGAGGATAACCGTCCCATCTCCATCCATGAGTTTCTCTACCCGCTCATGCAGGGCTATGATTCTGTGGCCATCGAGGCCGATGTTGAGCTGGGAGGGACCGATCAGATGTTCAATCTACTGGTGGGCAGAAGGCTGCAGAAGGAGTTCGGGCAGGAACCTCAGGTTCTGGTCATGATGCCGCTGCTGGAAGGGCTGGATGGCAGCGACAAGATGAGCAAAAGCCTGGATAATTATGTGGGAATAGAAGAGGATGCCAGCACAATGTTCGGCAAGATCATGTCCATACCTGATGATCTAATCCTTCGCTACTTCAGGCTGCTCACGGATGTCGCTCCTGCCAGGATAGAAGAGCTGGAGGAAACTCTGGCGGGGGGAGATGTGAACCCCATGAAAGTGAAAAAAGAGCTGGCGGCAGAGATTGTAAAAAGATTTCATGATGAGCGGGCGGCAGAAGCAGCAGCCTCCGAATTTGAGCGGGTTTTCTCAGAGGGTGAACTGCCCGAAGATATGCCCCAGGTCGAGATAGCCAGCGAGGAGATGGAAGGTGAAGGGATATGGATAGTCGATCTCATAGCCGCTACAGGTATGGTCGACAGCAACAGCGAGGCGCGCCGGCTTATAGAACAGGGAGCTGTTTCACTCGACGGTGATAAAGTGACAACAGTGGATTGTGATCTGCATATTGAGGATGAGATGATTTTGAAGATCGGCAAGAGAAGATATGCAAGAATAAGAAGGGGAGATTGAGCATGAAGACCGATGAACTTCGCACTGCTTTTATAGAGTTTTTTGAGAGCAAAGGGCATCTGGCCCGTGATAGTGCCCCTCTGGTGCCCAAAAATGACCCCTCTCTGCTCTGGATCAATGCCGGTATGACACCTCTTAAACCCTATTTCAGCGGCAGTGAAGAGCCCCCCAGGGAGAGAATGGTCACCGCCCAGAAATGTATAAGGACAAATGATATAGAGAATGTGGGCAGGACCGCCCGTCATCAGACCTTCTTCGAAATGCTGGGTAATTTTTCCTTTGGCGATTATTTCAAGGAAAAGGCGATAGCCTGGGCCTGGGAATTTGTCACTGAAGTTCTGGGATTTGCGGAAGAGGATCTCATCATAACCATATTCCATGAAGATGATGAATCCTTCGATATCTGGCATGAGCAGATAGGGGTTCCTGCGGATAAGATTATCAGAAGAGGGCATTCGGAAAACTTCTGGCAGATTGGAACAGGACCCTGTGGACCCTGTTCGGAAATTCATCTCGACAGAGGAGAGGAATATGGCAGTGCTCCTGTCGAGGAGATCAACGATGAGACTTTAGAGCGCGAGGGAGATCGCTTTCTCGAGCTGTGGAATCTGGTTTTCACCCAGTATGACTACACCGAGGATGGTGAATATATCGAGCTTCCCCAGAAGAATATAGATACGGGTATGGGACTGGAGAGAACTGCTTCGGTGCTGCAGGATGTAGACTCCAATTTTGAGACCGATATCATGTTTCCCATCATAGAAGAGGTTATGAGTCAGACAGGCCATAGATATGATGAAAATGAGGAGATCAGGACAGCTTTGAGGGTTATAGCCGACCATGTCAGAGGGGTGACAATGGCAGTCTTTGACGGTGTTATCCCCTCAAATGAGGGCAGAGGTTATGTGCTGAGAAGGCTTCTGCGCCGGGCCTCCCGCTACGGCCGTGAGTTGGGTTATAGAGAGCCATTTCTGCACACACTGGTTGAAAATGTTATCGAAGTCATGGAGGGGGGATATCCTGAGCTGGGCGAGCGCAGTGATTTCATCGAGAAGGTGATAAGATCGGAGGAGGAGAGTTTTCTGCGCACCATAGAGGACGGTATGGATATCATTGAGGATCTCATCTCCGAGCTGAAGGAGGAAGGCCGGGAAACTCTGGACGGTGATAAGGCCTTCGAGCTCTATGATACCTATGGTTTCCCCCTCGACCTGACCAGGGATATGCTGGCCGAAGAGGGACTGTATGTCGATGAAGAGGGATTTGAAGAATCGATGACAGAACAGCGCAAAAGGGCGAGAAAGGCTCAAACAGAGGGCGGCTTTGCCGGCGGTGAAGTCGAAGTATATGAGAATATCCTGGAGGAGATGGACTGCAGGCCTAAATTTGTAGGCTATGAGAAGTGTGAGGAAGATGCTGAGATAGCAGCTGTCATTCGAGATGGTGAAAGAGTTGAGAAGCTCGAGGCCGGTGATGAAGGTGAGGTGATCCTGAAGGAGACTCCCTTCTATGCCGAGTCAGGTGGTCAGATTGGAGACAGCGGCTATATTTTCAGCGACAATGGACTCAGGCTGCGTGTCGAGGATGTCAAAGACTTTATCGGAATGCCCGTGCATCAGGTGAGTGTGGAAGAGGGTGAAATAAAGGCGGGCATGAAGGTAAAAGCAAGTGTGGATGAGGATCTGAGAAAGGCAACCGCCCGCAACCACACTGCCACACATCTGCTCCATCAGACACTAATGGAGGTTCTGGGAGATCATGTTGCTCAATCCGGATCGCTCGTATCCCCGGAGAGGCTGAGATTTGATTTCACCCATTTTGATCGTCTCAGCCCGGAAGAGCTGAGGGAGATCGAAAAAGAGGTTAACTCCCGCATTCTGGAGAATAGAACGGTAAAAGCTCACCTGATGTCATTACAGGAAGCAAAGAAGATGGGTGCTCAGGCCCTTTTCGAAGAGGAATACGGTGAAGAGGTAAGAGCGATCGAAGTTGAGGATTTCAGCCTGGAGCTCTGCGGGGGGACACATGTCGATGCCACGGGCGAGATTGGCCTCTTCAAGATAATCGATGAGAGCAGCATATCTGCCGGTGTGCGCAGGATTGAGGCCGTGACAGGACAGGGAAGCCTGGAATATCTGCGCAGACAGGAGGATAAAATTTCTGCCGCTGCCGGCAGATTGAATACAGGTGAGGAAGATCTGGTCTCCAGGATAGATCATCTGATCTCTGAGAAGAAAGAGCTGGAGAAGGAGATAGAATCTCTTCAGGACAGGATGGCTGCGGCTAAAGCGGAGGAGCTTGTCAGCAAACAGGAGGATATCGGTGGTATCCCCGTGATAATCTCCAATGTCAGGGGAGCATCACAGGAGACGATAAGAACTCTGAGCGATGAACTTCTGGCCAGGCTGAGCAGCGGCATAATAATTCTGGCCAGCACGGGAGAGGAAAAGGTCTATCTGGTTGTGCGGGTTAGCTCCGATCTCGTGGATGAGGGTTTTGATGCGGGTGACATTATAGGCGAAGTTGCATCTGAAGTCGGCGGCGGTGGAGGCGGTCGTCCGGATATGGCTCAGGCCGGTGGCAGCCAGCCGCAAAAGCTGGAAGATGCTTTTGTCACCGCCCGCAGGCTCATAGAGGAGAATCTCTAGTCACTGCAGAAAAGAGGCCAAATAAAGGGTGTGAATTATGAAAAGTGAAGATAGTGAATTCGGTGATGAAACGGTCAAATTTGATTTTGATATAAGCGATGAGCTCAATGAAGCCGGTTACATTCTGGGAAAAGTTTATCAGGCCCTGGAGGAAAAGGGCTATAATCCGGTCAATCAGATAGTCGGTTATCTTATCTCCGGAGATCCGGCCTATATTACCAGCCATAAGAATGCCCGCTCTTTGATCCGGACCATAGACAGGGATGAGATACTGGAGGAGCTGATACGCGAATATCTGGGAGAATAACAGAAAATCAGAATCTCTTTTTAACCCGGTAAAACCCGGGTTTTTCTTTTTGCCCGTCACACAGGCAGCCCGACTTGCAAACACCACTCGGGGAAGGTATAATGGATTACCAGAATGGATAAATTATCTGTTTTTTACAATGAGGGATAATGAGTGAGAATTATAGCACTTGATTACGGAGATAGCAGAATAGGGGTGGCGATCAGCGATGAGCTCGGTCTTACCTCTCTACCCCTGACCACAATCGATAACAGCAGCTTTGAGGATGTGCTGGTCAGGCTGGAAGAGCTGATAGAGAGGTATGACCCGGAAGAGATTGTGGTGGGACTTCCTCTTCACCTCGATGGTGGCAGCGGGGAGCGGGTTGAAATCACCAGAGAATTTGTCGACAGACTGCGGCAGAAACTGTCACTGCCGATAGTGCTCCATGACGAGAGAATGAGCAGTGCCGAAGTTGAGAGGGTGCTGCTGGAGGCGGATATGAGCAGGTCCAAACGCCGTCAGAAGAGGGACAAACTGGCAGCATCATTGATTTTAAGGAAATATCTGGAGAGTAAAAAGGGAGGTAATTGATCATGGCGGAGATAGATGGAGAGTACTGGTATGATCCGGACAACCGTGAGCTGGTCATCAAGGTTGATGAGGAAGAGAGCAGATTCTATTTCCAGGACAGATTTGAGCTGAAAGGTGAGACTTACTGTATACTCTCTCCTGCCGAAGAGGCGGATGATGAAATTGAGGATAACGAAGATGGGGAAAACTCTGAGGAAGAGGCGCTGATAATGAAGGTCATTGAAGATAAGGATGGGGATGAGGAGATACTGAGCGTGATAGATGATGATGAGGAGTTTGAGGCTGTCTGCCGTCATTATTACAGAGAAGAGCAGTGAGAGTTTCCGGGGAGGATGCTAACCCGTGAAAAAGGCTGGATTATTATTGTTTATCGTGGCGCTGGCTGCCGGGGGGTATCTCTGGTATGATTACCACAGCCAGCCTGCAGAAGAATGGAGGGAGCTTTCGCAGGAGGACAGACTTGTTTCCATAGTACAGGGCAGCTCTCTGCAGGATATATCCCGGCAGCTGGAGGATAAAGGTGCTATAAGATCCCGGCACCTCTTCAGAGTTTATGCCATGATCACAGATCAACAGGCCGGTCTGCAGGCCGGAACCTACCGATTTGGCCCGGAAGAGGATATGACCAGCATAATGAGAAGAATAAGCCGGGGCGATGTGGCTCAGATGGCCATAACAATACCGGAAGGGTTTACATTTGAGGAGATAGCCAGGAGATTGTCATCCAGGTTAAATGTGGAAACCGGGGAGGTCCTTAAATCAGCTGAGAAAAAAAGCTGGGATAGAGACTATCTTCCCGATTCTGAAAATGTGCAGTGGCAGCTGGAGGGCTATCTCTATCCTGACACTTACTCCATTCCCTATGATATAGAGCCCGAAGAACTTCTCTCTCTGATGCTGGACAGATTTGAAGAGCGGTGGCGGGAGGAGCTGGAGGATGCCGACACTGATTTGGATGTCAATGAACTTGTGACCCTGGCTTCCCTGGTTGAGAAGGAAGGCAAATTGAGCGAGGAGAAGCCCCTTATAGCCGGGGTTATCTATAACAGACTGGAAAGCGATATGAAGCTGCAGATAGATGCCAGTGTACAGTATGCACTTGAGGAAAGACAGGCGAGATTGCTCTACAGGGATCTGGAAGTTGATTCAACCTATAATACCTACCTCTATGAAGGGCTGCCTCCGGGACCTATCGCCAGCCCCGGAGATAATTCGCTCAGGGCTGCCCTGTCACCGGAGGACAGCGATTATCTTTTCTATTTCGCCCGTTCCGATGGCAGCCATATATTCACGGAGACCTATCAGGAACATCTCGAACAGCAGAGAATAATCGATCAGTAAAGTTCAGTAATCAGGCTGAGCATATGCCAGAGTGGGAGGAAGAGAATAATGAATATACCGGAATTGCTGGCCCCGGCCGGAAATCTAAATAAATTGAAGGTTGCCCTGGATTACGGTGCTGATGCAGTATACTGTGGGGGCAAAGAATTCGGCCTCAGGGCCAGAGCAGAGAATCTATCCCGTGAGGAGCTGAAAAGAGCTGTAAGCTATGCCCATCAGCGCAGCAAGAAGGTCTACGTTACGGCGAATATCATCCCACATAATTCCGATCTGGATGAGATACTGGCCTATCTGCAGTATTTAGAAAATATTGAGGTCGATGGAGTGATAATATCCGATCCCGGTGTCTATTATCTGATGGAAAAGGAGGGGATCGATCTGCCCATCCACCTCAGCACCCAGGCCAACACCGCCAACCGGGCCTCGGTGAAATTCTGGGAGGAGCTGGGACTGAAGAGAATAATTCTGGCCCGGGAGCTATCCCGGGATGAGATAGAGGAGATTGTGGACAGGAGCGAACTGGAACTCGAGGTATTTATACACGGGGCCATGTGCATATCCTACTCAGGACGCTGCCTTCTCAGCAATTATATGACAGGACGTGATGCCAACCGGGGCAACTGTGCCCAGCCCTGCCGCTGGGAATACAGCCTGGTGGAGAAGAATCGACCCGATGAAGCATATGATATCAGCGAGGATGACAGGGGCACCTATATCATGAACTCCTGTGATTTGAATCTGCTTCCATTCCTGCATCAGGTTGTCAACACGGGTGTAGATTCGGTTAAAATCGAGGGCAGAATGAAGAGTCTGCACTATGTGGCCACGGTCACCTCGGTCTATCGTGATGCTCTCGACAGCTATCAGGAATCTCCGGATGATTTTATCATAGAGGAAAAATGGCAGCGGGAACTGAACAAGATCAGCCATCGTCCCTATACCCGGGGATTTTTTGCCGGGTCACCTGAAGCTGAAGGCCAGAATTACGGCAGCTCAAGCTATATACGCGATTATCGCTTTATAGGGCTTGTGCAGGGTTATCTGCCCGAAGCCGGCCTGGCTGTAGTCAGGGTAAAAAACAAATTTTCTGTAGGTGAGGATATCGAGATCTTTGGCCCCGGCTGTGAGGTTATTCGCCAGCAGGTGAAAGAGCTCTACGACAGCGAAGGTGAGGAGATTGAAGAAGCCAGACATCCCGAGAGCATAGTAAAACTCAGTGTGGATGAGGAGATAGGAGAAAACTATATACTGCGGAGGAAGAAAGATGACTGAGGAATTCAAACCGCCTGCAGACACCTGGCGGCTGGTGGTGGAGATACCTCCAGAGGAAGCAGTCTTTGTCGATATGGTCTTTAAGTCATATGAGGGGATTGCCATGCTCACACATGATGAAGGGGCTGAGGGAATTGTCAAGATTGACCTGACGCCTGGAACTTACGAGCTTGTCCTGGATATACTGGATGATCTCGGTGATAAATTTGCAGTGCAGATACTGAGTGACGAATATGCATCTAAGTGAATTTGAGGCGGTAAGATTTATATGTTAAGATTATTAAGACCTGATGAAAGTGTTGACTCCGTTTTTGCAATCGATCTGAAAAGACTGCGGGGAGAAGGACTGACAGGCCTCATACTGGATATCGATAACACAATCATGCCCTATTCCAGGCTCGAGATCCCCCCTGCTGTAATGCGCTGGATTGAAGAGGCAGAGGAGGAGAATTTCGATATTTGTTTTGTCTCCAACACACTGCAGAAAAGAGCTGAATTTGTGGAGAGTACATTTGGTCTTCCGGCTTACAGTCAGTGTATGAAACCGATGACGAGATATCTTATAAGAGCCCAGAGATCGATCGATAGTTCCCCGGAAAATATTGCTATGATAGGAGATCAGATCTTCACTGATATCGTGGCGGGAAACAGGGCCGGCTGCCATACCATTCTGGTGGACCCTCTGGAGGACAGAGATTTTGTGCTCACAAGGGGTCTGCGCTGGCTGGAGAGCTTTTTGCGATAGATTTTTGTGATTGAATAAATTTGAGGTTTTGAGGTGATCGGTATGTTAACAAAAAAATCGATGAGCATAATACTGCTCTCTCTGATAATCATGACAGCTGTGGTGTTCAGCCTGGAGGAAAGTCTGCAGGCTGAGGGAATATACCATCTGGGTGAGAGAGAGCTGGAGCCCGGTCTGGAAGGCTCTGATATAGCTCTGCTGCAGCGTGAACTGGCAGACAGAGATCTATATCACGGCCCCATAGATGGACTTTATGGCCCCAAGACCGAGGAGGCTGTGACAAAATTTCAGCTGGAAAAAGGTCTGAGTGCAGATGGCAGGGCTGACAGTGAAACTCTTGCCTATTTTTCCGGAGATGAGCTGATCAGCAAGCTAAATATATCCCGCAGCGAGCTGCTGGCGCTGGGCCGTGTGATCCACGGTGAGGCCAGAGGCGAGAGCTTCAGAGGCATGGTAGCTGTGGGGGCTGTGATAGTGAACAGGGTTGAAGACAGCAGATTTCCTTCCACCCTTCAGGAGGTCATAAGAGAGAATGGGCAGTTCAGCTCTCTCATGGACGGCCAGGCCAATATGTATCCCGATGATAGATCGCTGGATGCCGCCCGGGCAGCTCTTATGGGCTATGATCCCAGCCGGCAGTCGCTGTTTTTTTACAATCCCAGAACAGCAACCAATCTGGCCTGGATTTCTCAGCGACCGGTGGTGCAGAGGATAGGAAATCACGTCTTTGCCCGTTAGAGATATAAATCCCGGCCGGGCCGAGCAAATACCTGCTTCCCGGCCGGTTTATAATCTTCTTTTCTAATTCTGACTGTTGATTTCTTTGATACAATTACGACAGATAGTGCGATCATTATATTCCAGTGTGTTTTCGGAGCTGCCGCAGAATATGCAGAGGGGTTCATATTTCTTTATGATTACGCTGTCCCCTTCCACATAGATCTCCACAGGATCATTTTTGTCAATATTCATTGTTTTGCGCAGCTCGATCGGTATGACCATGCGGCCTAATTCATCTACTTTTCTGACTATACCCGTCGCTTTCATTTTGAGCCTCCTCTTTTTAGCATAATTCGACATCAGACTCTAAAATAAATTATATTATCTATGTGGCTGCAAGTCAATAAATTTTAATAAAATAACCAGAAGTATCTATTTTAACCGGAATTAACAGTCAGGATTTTAAATTCAGCCCGGGAGGGTAAAACATAATGGAGAAAGAGGCCCTTATGGAAAAATTTATCGGCAAGCTGAGAGATGAGAAATATAAGGTGACAGACCAGCGCCGGGATATACTGGAGGTTATTGTAACTCACAGGCAGAGACATTTTACCGCTGAGGAGCTCTATGAGGAAGTGAGTGAGATCAATCCCGATCTTGGGCTGGCCACGGTTTATCGCAATCTGGAGCTCTTCTGTCAGCTGGACTTTATTCACAGACTGGATTTTGATACAGATCACAGGCACTATGAGCTTTTAGAATCCCGCAGGCATCACCATCATATGATATGTCTTGAATGTGATGAAATTATTGAATTCAATGATGAGGACCTGGAGGATTTCGAGAGAAAGCTGGAGGAGGAATATAACTTTATCTCTGTTAACCATTTCATAAAATTTTATGGCTACTGTGATCGCTGTGAAGGGGAGGGGGGAAAGCATGAAAGCCACTGAAGACTGCCTGAAAGATATGGCTGTTTTTTCCAGGCTGGACCGGGATGAGATAAAGATGATATGTGAGAACAGCCATGTGAAAAAATATGAGCGGGGCGAGATAATTTTTTTTGAGGAGGACAGCAGCAAAAACCTCTATATGCTGGTAAACGGCCAGGTTAAGCTTTCCATGCTGTCACCGGAAGGCAAGGAAAAGGTACTCACAATTCTGCAGGAAGGCGATCTTTTCGGAGAGATATCACTCTTTGACCACAATCCGCACCCGGTCACCGCTGAGGTCCAGAAAAAGGCCCGCCTTCTGACACTATCCTATGACAGGCTGGAGGAGATGATTATCGCCAGGCCACAGCTGGCCCTGAAGATCATCGAATCTCTCTCCAAAAAAACCAGACTTCTGACAAGCCAGGTCAGAGATCTGGTATTCCACGATGCTCTGGAGAGGATGGCCAGTCTTCTGCTCAGATTCGGGGAAAATTTTGGCCGGGAGAGCGAGAGCCGGACAAAAATTGATCTTATTCTCACCCATCAGGAGATTGCCAATCTGCTGGGAGTGAGCAGGGTTACGGTCACCAAAACGATCAACCAGCTTATCGACAGAGAGCTTATCACCATTGAGGACCGCAAGATTATCCTCCTCGATGAGGAGGAGCTGAGAGAGATAGCTGACGGATTGAACTAACAGCAAAGGAAAGGGCGGATTTCTGTGCTGAGCGAAGAATATTCACCCGAGCATCTCACCGGTCTTCTGGGTATAGATACAGGGGACAGCCTCTCTCCCTTAATTCACAACCAGGTCTACAGACAGAGAGGAATCTCCGCAGTTTACAAGAGTTTTTCTCTCGATCCCGAAAATTTTTCCCGGGCTTTCATGGGCGCCAGAGCCCTCGGACTGCGCGGTTTAAACCTCACCTATCCTTTTAAAGAAGAGGTTCTGCCCTTTCTTGATGATATTACCTCCCGGGCAGAGTCTGTGGGGGCTGTTAATACAGTTCACTTCGGCAGTGAAATAAGGGGATACAATACTGATATACTGGCCTTAAACAGACTTTTTGCCGGCTGGTTTGACGGGGCCGGAGAGGAGATTAAAGTTCTGCTGGTCGGGGCCGGAGGTGCAGCCAGGGCAGTGGCAGCAGCTCTAAAAGAGCTAAATTTTCTGGATGATATCGAGATAATAATAACCAACCGCACCGCCGGGAGGGCGGAGAAGCTGGCCGATGAGCTGCTGGCCGGGGAGGATGGCATTTCTGTCCGGACTGCAGCCTGGCAGGAGAGCAGTTTAAGCCGGGTGGTGGGAGAGGTCAACCTGATAGCAGATGCCACACCACTGGGCTGGAAAGGCGAGCTCTTCCCGGGAGCCGGCAGCATCTCCGCCGCTCAGAGGGTCTTCGATCTATCCTACCCCCATCCAGCACCTCCTCTGATGGAGCTGGCAGAAAAGAGAGGAGCCAGAAGAGAGAATGGTCTGAGGATGCTTCTCTATCAGGCGGAGGCCGCACATGAGATATGGTTTGAAGATACAGAATTTGCTCTGGAATTGCTTCCTGACAGCAGATTGATCACCATGGACTGAAAAATAAGTCTTAAAAGCCCATCTGTTCAGCTTCAGCGGTACCGGCCGGATAGCCCTGGCCGGTTTTTTATATTGCCGCACTCAGAAAATTATTCAAATAAAGTAAATAATATGCAGGAATAAATTTACTTATGGAGAAATAGATAGAAATAAATTAATCCGGGGTCGGATTTAGAGAGGGGGAGAGAAGATGGCTTCCGGGCAGCAGCCGCCCAGAGGAGATCAGGCCATAGCAAACCTCCTGAAAAATCTTGTGGATGAAGGCATCGAAAATAAGATCAGCGATATTCATTTCGAACCATGTGAAACAACCGGCAGGGTGAGATACCGCATAGACGGCCTGCTGGAAACAGGTTATGTGTATGCAAAAACCAAGCTGCAGAGTCTGATAGCAAGAGTCAAACTGCTGACAGGTCTAAATATAACTGAAACCAGAGAGATACAGGAAGGACTTCTGCGCTGGCAGGACAGAAAATCAGGGCATATATTGATCGATTTTCGGGTCTCTGTCATACCGACTGTCAGAGGTGAGAAGGTGGTTCTTCGCAGGCTGGTGGGTGAGAATAACATCCTGCCCCTGGAAGAGCTGGGGTTCAGCTCCATGAATTTGAGGTCGATACAGAGGCTGATATCTTCCAATCAGGGTCTCATCTTCGTCAGCGGCCCCACAGGCAGCGGTAAGACGACGACATTATTTGCCTGTCTGCAGGGAATAATGGATGACAAACTCAATATAATCACACTGGAGGATCCGGTGGAGATATATCTTGACGGAGTCAATCAGATTCAGGTCAACACAGCCGCCGGGGAGAAATTTGCCGATAAACTGAGGGCTGTGTTAAGGCAGGATCCCGATGTCATAATGGTTGGAGAGATAAGAGATCTGGAGACGGCCGGCATGGCCGTGCGGGCGGCCCTGACAGGACATCTTGTTCTCACGACAATTCATACTCTCGATGCTCTGGGCGTCATAATAAGGCTGCGGGAGATGGGTATACCCTCCTATCTGATCGCAGAAACACTGCTGGGTGTTATGGCCCAGCGCCTGATAAGAAAACTCTGTCGGAGATGCCAGGGTGAGGGCTGCAGTGACTGCAGGCAGAGAGGTTATAGAGGCAGAACAGCCCTGCAGGAGATAATACCTATCGATGCTGACTGCAGGCAGTCAATTCTGCGGGAATCGAGCCGGGAAAATCTCCTGGAAGAACTTCAAAAAAGTGAATTTGCTTCACTGCAGGAGGATGGTTCAGAGAAAGTCGATAAAAATATCACCGATATGAGAGAAGTGAGGAGAGTGCTGAGATGAACAGAAAAAATGAAGAACTCATAATCTCGCTCAGCGGTCAGTGGTCGATGTATCTTCAGGGGGGTTATACACTGGCAGAGGCTATTGAATACAGCGGCAGGACAGAGATGCCGGACCAGGCCCAAAATTGTCTCAATAATATGCTGATTGATCTGGAGGAGGGGCTGGGGGCAGAGGAGGCAATCAATCGCTGCAGGAGAATATTCCCCCGATTTTATATCAACATGTTCCAGCTGGCGGTGGAGCGGGGAAAACTTCATGAAATCATGTTGATGCTGAGGGATTATTATAAAGACCGGCGCAAATACAGACAGGAACTGGAGAAAAAGCTCTATTATCCCCTGATCACGCTGGCTGTATTTGTCGTGCTCTGTTTGCTCAGCACCAACCTGTTTCTGCCCGGGCTGATCTCGGTCTATACCCAGATGGATTTAGAACTCCCCCGGCTCACACGCATATTTTTGCGGATCACAGATTATATCTTTCATCCAGCTCTGCCCGTCAGTGGAGCCATTCTGCTCTCATTTCTGCTCTTTTATCGACGGGGGTTTCAGCCGCCGCCCGCTGTGGACAATTTTTTGCTGACCAAACTGCCACTTTTCAGAGGCTATTTTCTCCACAGGGGGCTGCGCAGGTTTTTTGTAGCCCTGCATATATCACTGCAGGCGGGAGGAGAGATCATGGTCTCCCTGGAACAGGCGGTTATAATTTCCGGCAGCAGCTATTTACAGCAGAGAAATGAGGAGGTTATCAGGGATCTTAAGTCCGGAAGATCTCTGATGGAATCGCTCTCTCACTGGCTGTTAATTCCTGATAATCTAAAACCCCTGCTGATAGGCGGTGAGATGAGCGGAAACACTCTGGAAGCCATAGCTTTCTGTGCGGAATACTGTCAGAATCAGGAGAAAGAGATTCTGGATAAGATCAGCATAAATCTGGAGCCGGCGGTGATACTGCTGCTGGGAGGGATGGCGGCACTCATCGCCCTGGCACTTTTGCTCCCACTCTGGGATCTTTACGGGGGGCTAAGTCAAATATAACTGCGGGGTGAGTGGTTATGAAAGAATATTGGGCATACAGCCATTCCGGCTTTACACTTCTGGAAGTTCTGGTGGTGATAACCATAATGGGTATTCTGGTCGGTATTAGCCTGCCCAATTACGGAAAGATTGTAGAAAAAAGCCGTGCAGTTTCCATAGAACTGGAGCTTATGCAGGCCCGGATAACGGCGGAAAAAATCCTGGCCGAAGAACTGGATTGGGAGGGTTTGAGCCCGGATGATTTTGAATTTCACTGTGAGCTTATAAAGTTCAACTGGAAAGACGGGGCTGAAGATAAAGAGCACTATATAATCTTCTATGAGGAAGAACTCGGCTCTTCAGGAGAATATCTTTACTTTGACAGTGAGATGAACGGGATTCTACAGGGGGATATTTCCCTTTTCAGCACAGGACAGGTGGTTTAGATGAAGCTGCTGGAAATTATCATAATTCTGCTGATAATTACAGTCTTCCTGTCGGCACTGAGCTGGTCCCACTCCCGCCAGGAAAATATGATCAAAATCGAGACCCGGCGCCGGTTTTTGCAGGCAGCGGCATATGCCCGCACTATATCTATTTTACGCGGGGAGAGCATAGCTTATATGATACTGACCCGTGATGACGAAACGGGCAGGGCTTATATCGATCTCAGGGCGGGTCTGGGAGAGGAGAAAACTTCCCTGGACTATGTGTGGGGCGATATTGACGGGGGGGTCGAGATAACGGATTTTGACGGCACAGATGAAATGCAGGCATTCACCTTCAGCTGGACGGGAAATGCTAAGGGCGGCACGCTGGAATGGAAGGTGGGTGAGGATAGTGAGAGGATTATCGTCAACAACCTGGGCAGGATCTACTGGCAGAGATGAGAGTGGTTTTACACTCATAGAAACACTGACAGCTTTTGTCATACTGGCGGTTATTGGAGGATCATACCTGTCGGTGAACCTGGCGGTTAGAAAGGGACGGGCAGAGGTTGAGAGAAAGTCTGAATTCTATCTGCAGAGCTATGAGATGGGACAGCAGCTGCTTGGTTATATTCAGAAAGACACGGAGGGCGAATTAAATCAGATGCTCCTGGCAGGCACCTCACCGGCCGAGCTGGAAGAGGCGGGTTTTGAGCTGAGCTCCTCCTCGCGGCAGGAACTGCCGGACTGGAATATAGATGCTTTTTCACAGCTTTCAGGTCTTTTCTATATCTGTTATCTGGAGATTTCCGATGAGAGGGGAAATTCTCTGGATTTCTACTATGTTTATTCACCATTTTAAGATCGACTGGAGGGATAGAATGAAGAGCAGGGGAGGTTTTACACTTCTGGAGACACTGGTAGTCATAGCTCTGGCGGCTATTTTTCTGCCGGGTGGGATGCTTCTGCTGCAGCTGGCAGGTGAGGAGATGCTTTATTTATCTGCAGATACCGGCCTCAAGCAGGTGCAGACGATGATAGGTTTCAGGCTGATACATGATCTTATCAGGAGTGATGAGGTCATACTGTCAGGAGAACCGGCGGACGGAGTTATGGAAATACACCTGAGGGAGCCGGAGGAGGTCTACGGAGGATATAAGATATACTGGAAAAAGTTTTCAGTCTATTCCTCAGTTTACGATGTGGAGATGTCGATGCAGACCATAAAAAAGAAGAATAACTCAGAAGGGGAAGAGCTGCCGGGCTATACCAGGCGGGATTCCATATTGAACAGAGTGGAGGAGGTCACCTTTGAGCAGCGGGAAGAGGGAGAGCTGAATATGGTGGAGATGGAAATAGTCTGCAGGGGTGAAAGAGGGGAGGAATTCAGATGGAATCATATCTGCACACTGCCGGCAGATGTCGTGATAAAGTGAGGGATGAGAGGGGTATTCTAACGGTATATGCGCTGATACTCCTCCTCTATCTGGGGGGGATAGCCGTTATCAGCCTCGAGGCTTACCATCTGCAGCAGAGGCAGATCTACATGCTGGAGGAGGAGATCAGGCTGGAGGCCATTATCTTCTCCGGGTTGATGAACTGGGAAATTTTATATGATTTATGCGGTCCAGGTGGTATGGATATGAAGCTGCAGGATGTGTTCGAGAATCTATATGTCAATATACTGTGTGATATTGAAGATGATATTTTCAACATGGAGATAATCATCGAGAACCTCAGCAGCGGCAGGGTCAAGACCTATGAGATGTTTTATGATCCTTCTCCGCAGCTGTCGGATGAAAAGGAGGGGTAATATGCCGGCAGAAAAATTATCCTATCTGTTTCTGGGAAGTGAGGAGCTTCTGCTTCTTTCCGGTTTTAAAAAGCCCGGGAAAGGTTTTGAGATCAGCTGTTTTGTGCAAAAAGAGCTCCCCTCTCATATTATAAGTGAGGGGATGATAGGTGATGAGAAGCTCTTAAAGGAGCTTCTGCTGGAGTTGAAGGAATCTGATAGTTACGGGCCGCTGCAAAAAAGGAAAATAATACTGGTGTTGCCGGACTGTCTGGTCGACAGCAAATTTTTGCAGGTTCCCCATCTGTCCAAAAAGGAGCTATCAAACTACCTGGATGTGGAAGCAGAAAGACTTGTTAGTGATCAGCTCAGCGATTCCATTATGGATTATTCTGTTCTGGCCTCCCGTCAAAGAGTTTTAAATCTGCATCTGGCCGCAGTGAGCAGAGCTGTCATAGCTGCCTATCAGGAGCTGATGTGGGAGGTTTTTTCCCGCTGTCATGGTATCACATTTAGAGGAGATCTAATCTGGCCCCTAATTATCGATCTCTCACAGAGTGAGGGTGTAATTCTGCTGGAATCCCATGACAGCGGTATATATATAGCTGCCGGCAGGGAGGGTTTTATGTATCTGTACAGGGAAGAAAATACGGGAGGGGAGCTCTCACCGGAATACGATGATCTGCTGGAGTTTGTGAAAAAAGCGGATTCCTATCTGCAGCAGGAATTAAATCAGCCTCCCATCACAAAGATCTATCACTGGAACACCGGTAAAAACCTGGCCGGATCTTTCACCTATCCCCGCCTGGAGAATGGTCACAGCTGGCATGAGCTCAGGGGAGAAAAGCTGAAGCTGAAACAGTGTGAGAAGATGGATGAATTTCTGCACACCCGCTCACCGCATATACTTCCAGCAGCGGGGATGATGCTCTATGAAAGCCTTTAAAAAAGAAAAAATAGATTTCATGTCCGGAGGCAATTTTCTGCTGATAAATTACAGCGGCAGGATTTTGACAGCTCTCCTGCTGATATCCCTGGTGGTTGGGATTATCAGTTTCAGGCTCATAATTGTGAGGTCTTCCCTGCAGGATGAGCTGACGGATCTGGAGGAGAGAAGGTTAGGTCTTACGGGAATTGAAGAGGGCTATACCGGGCTGAAAGAGCAGAAGACGCTGCCCCAGAGCTACTTTAATGCTGCTGTAACCGCATTGAATCTTCTGGAGGGCAGGGCATATGTAGAGGAATTTTCCTTTGCCCATCCTCTTTTGCTTTTGAGGGGAAGGGCACAAGGTGAAGCTGAACTGCAGGAGATAATTATGGAAGCTGCTGTGATGCAGAGCGGAGAATTCGACATTACTCTGCTGCGGCTGGATTACAGATCAGAACCCTCCTTCACACTGGAGTTAAGATGCGGAGGGGATCAGAATGAATAGCAGGAAAAGGAAAATCATAGCTGCTCTGGGAGCAATTAGTCTGATCTCAGCAATAGCACTGGCAAATCTGGCAGGGCTTATAGAGGAAAACAGGCTGCTGAGAGCAGAGATATCACGGTGTGAAGGTGAGGTGGTGCTCACAGCAGCCAGGCAGGAAGAGCTGATGGTTTTGCAGGAGGAGATGAAGACGGGGGGCTGGCATCACACTTCAGCCGGGAGAAGTGGAGAATTGTTGTACGGGATGCTGCAGGAAAAGGGAATTATTTTGAGTGAAAGAAACGAGAGCATAGACGGATTAAATCAGATCAAATTCCGGATGGGAGCCGAAAGCGTATGGCACAGTCTTCTGCCCTGGCTGAGCTATCTGAGTGGATCTTTTACAGATCAGAAGTGGAGTGCTAATTTTGATGAGGATGAAGCCGATATAGTCTTCAGCTACAGGCCAAAAACAGAGGGTGAAATCTGGCTTAATAAAAATCTGCTGGCTGAGTTTCTGGAAAAAGCCAGCAATATAGAGCCGGGCCGAAAATCAAGTCATATCCAGACCGGGACCGGGAAGGAGGGGAAAGTTTTGCCGGGAGGAGCGGATCTTTTCACATACAGCTCGCTGGCAGAGGGAAGCTCTGATGGTTTTAATTTGCTCACACCCCTTTCCCCGGCGGCATCTGAACCTGAAGAACTTCCCGCTCACATTGAGGTCAGAGGTTATATCACCACAGGGGGAACCTCCTATTTTCTGCTGGAGATATCGGGCGAGAAAAAACTGGTGGATACTGATTCCCGCTGTGAGAATCTCGCAGTGGAGAGTGTGGAGGCGGGATATACACTCTCATATGAGGGTAAGCTGTATATTTTGAGGAGGGAATACGAAGATGGACGCTGAAGGCCGCGGTATTTATACAGTCATCTGTACTGTTCTTGTCCTGAACTTTCTTTTCTGTTGTTCAGCTGTGGGTGCTTTCGTTCCGGCAGAGGAGGCCGTTCCAGCAGAGGAGCTGGAGTTTATAGAGGCCGAGCTGAGGGATATCATCTACACTTTTGCTGCCGCTTATGGTATCGACGTCTATGTATTTGAGAGTGTGCGGGCCAGAGCCAGCCTCAAGATGAGCAAGAGGGGGGATATCGATATTCTCAAAGATCTTATCTCCGGCAGCGGCTACTGCTGGGAGGAAAGGGGAGAGATAATCTATATAGGAACTGAAGAGGAGATCTCCCGGCTTCGTGATGAGAGGGAGGAGGTTTCAGCGCCGGTGGAGCAGTGGGCTCAGACCACACTCGCGCTCAGAGGTGAATGGGATGAGGACTGGGATGATCTTCTCGATAAATTCTATCCTGAAGTTTTGCGGGTGATCAATCACGAGAATAAAATTATAGTTCTGGCCGGTGAGGAGGAGATTGTGGAGAGAAAAAAGAGCTTTCTCAGAGCACTGTTTCCGGCAGAAGCCATTCCCCTGGAACCTGAGTGCCAGGACAGGGTGGAGATTGTGGCAGTTCCGGGAGGAGAGTTCTATGATTACAGCTTTCTGGAGGTGTTAAGTGATTTAAACCACCGCCATTTCTGCGGGGCGGGCTTTTTGTACCTGGCCGGACCCGACCGTGCTGTTGTCAGGGCAGAGAAACTGGTGGAGGAATATCTGGCCAGATACAAAATTGAGGAGAGGATAATAACGCTCATATATCTTTCAGCTGAAGATCTGGCCGCAACCTTTCCCCGGGAAGATGACGGCTTTGAAATTTCCTCTCTCGATGAGAGCACCGTAAAGCTCAGGGGCAGAAGCAGCACGCTGTCAGGAGCGGAGAAGCTGATCGGCTCTATGGATTCTCCCCCGGGACAGGTTTTAATCGAATTTGAAATAATGGAGTTTTCGCAGAGCGAGAGTGAAGGAGATTATCTGC
>CAYXAK010000036.1:4723-20397 GCA_964462585.1 uncultured Halanaerobiaceae bacterium | reverse complement strand
TCCTCCACATCGGTCTTCTCCTCACCTGTGGCCTTGATATCATCGACCAGATCATTGATGAGATCGAGACCGGCGAAGAGGGAATCTATCATCTCGGCATCGAGCATCAGCTCATCATTGCGTATCATATCCAGGGCATTCTCCAGCCTGTGTGTCAGGCTGGTAAGCCGGTCAAAACCCATGGTGGCTGCCATGCCCTTGAGCGAATGGGCGGCCCGAAAGATGGAGTTTATGACCTCGCTGTCATCGGGATTCTCCTCCAGTGTCAGTATGTTTTCATTGAGTGATTGTATGTACTCCTCGGCTTCATCGAAGAACATCTTGAGATATTCATCATCCATAGGTTATATCCTCCTCAGGAAAAAACTTTGTTCACAGCCTCCAGCACTCTCTCATCCTCGAAGGGTTTGACTATAAAATCCTCGGCCCCGGCTTCTACTGCCTCGACAACCATCTTCTGCTGGCCCATGGCACTGACCATGATGATATTGGCGGACTCGTCCATCTCCAGTATTCTCTCCACAGCTTCCAGGCCATCCATATCGGGCATGGTGATATCCATTGTCACCAGATCAGGGTTTAAATCCTCATATTTCTCCACGGCCTCCCGGCCATCCTCTGCTTCAGCCACAACTTCAAAATCCCCGTCAGCCAGAATGTTCTTGAGCATCATCCTCATAAAAGCTGCATCATCGACTATCATTACCTCTTTCGACAATTAAAGCCACACCTCCTGCCTTATTTATAAAACAATAAATAATAGGTGAATTATAACATATGAATAAATCCAGAACAATCTGCTGTATTCTATTTTATAGTATTTTCGTGTGGATTTTAAGGGGCAATTCTCCTCAATATAAAAAAGCCCGCAGAACAGCAGCAGCTTTCGGCTGCTCTGCAGGCTTTTATCTCTTAAGACATTTATATTTTATAAGCTATAGGGAGTTAAATCTTGAGCTTTTCCAGCTCATCCAGAAGATATTCGTTGAGTATCTTGATGTAGGTTCCCTTCATGCCAAGCGAGCGGGATTCTATGACACCGGCGCTCTCAAACTTTCTCAGAGCATTTACTATTACCGACCTGGTTATGCCGACTCTGTCAGCCACCTTGCTGGCTACCAGAAGACCCTCTTCACCTTCGAGCTCCTCGAAGATGTGGTCGATGGCTTCCAGCTCGGAATAGGAGAGCGTATCGATGGCTATCTGCACAGCCGCCTTCTTTCTGGCCTCTTCCTCTACCTTTTCACTGCGGGAGCGGAGAATCTCCATGCCCACAACGGCGGCACCGTATTCGGCCAGAACCAGATCTTCATTGACAAATTCATCATCATAGCGGGCCAGGACAAGTGTGCCCAGCCTTTCACCGCCGCCCATAACCGGCACTATGGTGGTCAGCTTATCCTGGAAGAGGCATTCCTCACCTTTTTTGAAGACGCACTCATTTTCGGTCTGCTCCACATTATCCCTTGTGCCGTAGTTGCTGAGCAGAAATTCATTGTAGTCCTCGGGGAAATAGCCCTCTTCTATAACCTCTTCTTCCAGTATGCCGCATTCAAAATCGTCGAGCAGGCTGTGACCTAAAATCTTGCCCTTTCTGCTCACAACGTAGATATTGCATCTGATGGCTTTTTTGAGGGCATCGGCCATCTCGTCAAAATCAACGGGTTTGCCACCTGTCTGCTGCAGCAGACGGTTAATCTTTCTGCTCTTCTCCAAAAGATCAGCCATTTTAATTACCTCCAGTTGTTAATTTTTCCTGCCTTTTCTGTCAGGAATATTAGATATCTGTAAATCTTTTAATTGAGACCGAACAGAATCTATAATGGATCAGAGAATGTATCTGCTCAGATCCCGGTCCTCCACCACGCTTTCCAGCCTTTCCTTTACATAATCGTCGTCTATTACAACTTTGCCGGCTTCCATCTCAGGTGCAGTAAAGGAAATCTCCTCCACCACCTTCTCCATGATTGTGTGCAGGCGTCTTGCCCCGATATTTTCGGTCTGGTCGTTTATACGGGCCGCATAGGCCGCTATCTGCCTGATGGCAGATTCCTCAAAGACCAGCTCCTGATCCTCCACGGCCAGAAGCTCTCTGTACTGTTTGGTCAGAGCATTCCGGGGCTGTTTGAGTATGGCGGCAAAATCCTCCTCTGTCAGGCTGTCGAGCTCTACCCTGAGGGGGAATCTGCCCTGCAGCTCGGGTATGAGATCGGAGGGGCTTGAGACATGGAAGGCTCCGGCCGCCATGAAGAGGATGTGATCGGTGTTCACACTGCCGTGTTTGGTGGTGACAGTCGAACCCTCGACTATGGGAAGTATATCCCTCTGCACACCCTCTCTCGATACCTCCGGACCGCTGTCGCTCTCGCGCCCGGCTATCTTATCTATCTCATCCAGAAAGAGTATGCCCTCCTCCTCGACCCGTTCGATGGCCTCTGAGGAGACCTCATCCATATCGATGAGCTTATTGGCTTCCTGCTCGGTCAGTATCTCCCGGGCCTTCTCCACGGTCACACGGCGGGTCTTCTTCTGGCTGGGGAGCATGCTGCCGAACATATCCTCCATATCTATGCCCATCTCCTCCATACCGGCACCGGAGAAGATCTCGAACATCTGCTTGTTGCTGGCTTCAACCTCTATCTCCACCATCTGATCGTCAAAATAGCCATCCTGCAGGCGCTGTCTGAACCTCTCCCTGCGCCTTTTTTTTCTCTCCTCCAGCTTTCTCTGCTCCTCATCTTTGCTGCCCTCTATCTGATCCTGTGAGGAAGAGTCAAAATAATATGATTCAAAATCCTTGCTCTTAGGCCTGTCACTGCCCGGGAGAAGCAGACTCAAAAGCCTCTCCTCGGCCATCTTTTCGGCCCTCTCTCTCACTTCCTCTCTCTTCTCCTCCTTGACCATTCTGATCGAGTTCTCCACCAGGTCTCTGACCATGGATTCCACATCACGGCCCACATAGCCCACCTCGGTGAACTTGCTGACCTCGACCTTGAGAAAGGGAGATCTGGCCAGGCTGGCAAGCCTTCTGGCAATCTCCGTCTTGCCCACACCGGTGGGACCTATCATCAGTATATTTTTGGGGATGATCTCATCCTTGAGCTCAGACTCTATCCGCTGTCTTCTATAGCGGTTGCGCAGGGCAATGGCCACGGATTTTTTGGCCTCATCCTGACCTATGATAAACTTATCAAGCTCCTCCACAATCCTCCTCGGCGTCAGTTCCTCCATCTTATTCCTCCTCACCCAGAACATCGACAGATATATTGTCATTGGTATATATGCAGATATCGGCGGCTATCTCCAGCGATTCCTGTACTATCTCCCGGGCGGTCATCCCCGGATTATGGCTGATGAGAGCCCGGGCGGCTGAGCGGGCGTAGTCACCGCCTGAACCTATGGCCAGATAGGGCTCATCCGGCTCTATTACATCACCTGTGCCCGAAAGCAGCAGTATCTGCTCCCTGTCAGCCACGATCAAAAGAGCTTCCAGTCTGCGCAGCATCTTATCCGTGCGCCATTCCTTGGCCAGTTCCACGGCCGAGCGCTCCAGCTGGCCGTGAAATTCCTGCAGCTTGTTCTCAAATTTTTCGAAAAGTGTGAAAGCATCGGCCGAGGTGCCGGCAAAACCGGCCAGAATTCTCTCATCATAGAGCCTGCGTATCTTGCGGGCTCTGGACTTCATGACCGTCTCGCCCAGACTGACCTGACCGTCACCTCCGATGGCTGTCTCGCCACCGTGCTGTACAGCAATTATGGTCGTGCTGTCGAATCTATAATCATCACTCCGGCTGTCGTTATTGTGGGGCACATCATCACCTCAGAATAATTTTCAAATGATTCAAAATTATATTCCTTTCGCTTTATGTTAACATAACTGTATGATGGTGTCAAGACTACAGGACATAAATTATTATAAAATATCTGCATAAAAAAATAAATGATAATATTTGCTCGATTTTGTAACTTTTTAGATACATTTATACATAATTCTGTGAAATTTCAGTGTACTGCCCCGTGCTCATCCCGGAAATCCGCCAGGGCTTTGAGGGCTCTTTTCGATTTCCTCCGGTTCCGCTCTTTTCTGTCATCTATCTTCTCCTCCAGTTCCGGCAGCAGACCGAAGTTGATATTCATGGGCTGAAGATTCTCATGCCTCTCATCCGAGACATAGGCGGCAAGTGCCCCGTGAGCGGTTACCACCGGAAAGGCCACAGGTTTCTCACCTCCGAGCAGGCGGGCACAGTTCACCGCCGCCACCATACCGGATGAGGTCGATTCCACATAGCCCTCCACACCGGTTATCTGCCCGGCAAAGAAGATCCTCCCTTCATCCCTCAGGCTGTAATGAGGTGTGAGAAGACGGTGAGATTTCAGATATGTATTGCGGTGCATGACACCGTAGCGGACTATCTCAGCCTGTTCAAGCCCCGGTATAAAGGAGAGCATTCTGTCCTGCTCACCCCATTTCATCCGGGTCTGAAAGCCGACCATATTGTAGAGTGTGGCCTGGCGGTTATCCTGGCGCAGCTGCACCACGGCATGCGGGCTCTCACCCCTGCGGGGATCGGTAAGCCCCACCGGCTTGAGCGGGCCGTAGAGCAGGGATTTTCTCCCCCGCCTGGCCATCACCTCTATTGGCAGACAGGCCTCAAAATAATCCTCATCCTCGAAATCATGGGGAAGATTGCAATCAGCGGCGAGCAGAAACTCCCATAACTCCATGAACTGCTCCTCATCCATAGGGCAGTTGATATAGTCCCCATCGCCCTTCTCATAGCGTGAGGCCTTAAAAACTCTGTCATGGTCGATCGTATCAGCATCTATGATGGGGGCGGCTGCATCGTAAAAATGGAGATGATCCTCACCTGTCAGCCTCTGGATCGATGCGGCGAGGGCCTCAGATGTCAGGGGGCCTGTGGCCACGATCACCGGCTTTGACTCCGGTATCTCTTCTACTTCAACAACCCGATAATCGATATTCTCATGGTTTTCCAGCTCCGATAAGACCATCTGCGGAAATGCCTCCCGGTCGACGGCCAGGGCGCTGCCGGCGGGAACTCTGGTCTCATCGGCGGCGGAGATTATGAGAGAGCCCAGCTCCCTCAGCTCCTCCTTGAGCAGACCCGCGGCATTTGTCAGGCGGTCGGAGCGCAGTGAGTTGCTGCAGACCAGCTCGGCCGGACGGCCCGTGTGATGGGCCGGTGTCATCTTCTCAGGCCTCATCTCCAGGAGTTCAACTTTAAAACCTCTCTCCGCCAGCTGCCAGGCGGCCTCGGAGCCGGCCAGGCCGGCACCTATGACTCTGACATCACAGGCCATCATCAACCACTCTCCTCTTTAGCCCCCATATCATCGGGTTTATCCATGGTGTGTTTGCAGTCCACACATTTTAAATATTCGCCGTGGCGGCGGCTGTATTTTTCCACCATCTGTCCGCCGCATTCCGGACAGGGCATCGATACCGGCTTATCCCAGAGCATGTAATCACAGTCGGGATAGTTCGAGCAGCCGTAGAACTTCTTGCCCTTCTTGCTCTTTCTCTTGACCAGCTCCCCATCCTCACAGGCCGGGCAGTCGACACCGGTCTTATCGAGATAGGGTTTTGTGTTCTCACATTCGGGATAGTTGGAACAGGCGAGAAATTTTCCGTAGCGGCCGTATTTTACCACCATCTCGCCGCCGCATTCCTCACATTTCTCGCCGGTCTTCTCCACATACTCCACCTTCTCCATATTCTCCTCGGCATTTTCCAGCTTGTCCTGGAAGGGATCGTAGAATTCCTTCAGCAGGCTGCGCCATTCGATCTCACCCTCTTCGATATCATCCAGCTTCTCCTCTATGCGGGCGGTAAATCCCACATCGGTGATATCGGGGAAATATTCCACCAGCAGATCTGTCACCGTAAAACCTAAATCGGTCGGAACCAGCTTATTGCCTTCCTTCTCCACATATTCCCTGTCGAGAATGGTGGAGATGGTGGGGGCATATGTGCTGGGGCGTCCTATTCCCTTCTCCTCTAAGGTCTTGACCAGGCGTGCCTCGGTGTAGCGTGGAGGTGGTGAAGTGAAGTGCTGCTCGGTCTCCAGCTCATCCAGATTTAAAACCTCGCCCTCTTCCACCTCGGGTATTTCGGTGATATTGTTGCCGGCAAAGGAATTGGCCTTGAGAAAGCCGGGGAAGAGCATTTTCGAGCCCGAGGCTCTGAAGAGATATCTATCACCTGCGGCTATATCGACGGTCAGTGTGCGGTAGACGGCTGGTGACATCTGACTGGCAACAAACCTCTCCCAGATCAGCTTATAGAGCCGATACTGATCCCGGTTGAGATCACTTTTGAGCTCAGCGGGCGTTCTGCTGACATCGGTGGGGCGCACGGCCTCGTGTGCATCCTGCACGTTTTCATCATCGCTGTTGCTGCTCGATTTACCGCTGTAGTATTTGCTGCCATATTCGTTTTTGATGAAGCCGGCGGCCTGATTTTTGGCCTCCTGTGATATCCTGGTGCTGTCGGTCCTCATATAGCTGATGAGACCCACACTGCCCTCACCGCTGATCTCGATTCCCTCGTAGAGCTGCTGGGCCACGAACATCGTCTTCTTGGCCGAAAAGCTGAATATGCTGGCAGCCCTCTGCTGCAGTGTGCTTGTGGTGAAGGGCGGGTTGGGATATCTTCTCCGCTTTCTCTTATTGACCCTGTCGACTACGAAATCGTGTTTTTTGATCTCCTCTACGGCCGCCTCTGTCTCCTCCTGGCCGGATAATGTGAACTTCTCGCCATCTATCCTGTGCAGGCTGGATTCAAATATCTCCTCATCATCCTGGCGGTTGACCATGGCATCTATCGACCAGTATTCATCGGGATCGAAAGCCTCTATCTCCCGCTCTCGCTCACAGATGATCCTGACCGCCACGGTCTGCACGCGGCCGGCAGAAAGCCCCCTTCTCACCTTCTTCCACAGCAGGGGACTTAACTTGTAGCCCACGAGCCTGTCCAGAACCCGCCGGGCCTGCTGGGCGTTGACCAGGTTTTCATCTATATCGCGTGGTGATTGAAGGGCCCTGTTCACAGCCTCCTGGGTTATCTCGTTGAAAACTATGCGGGGCTTTTCCTCCTGCAGCTTGAGAGCTCTGGAAAGATGCCAGGAGATGGCCTCCCCCTCGCGGTCGGGGTCTGTCGCCAGCAGGACACTGTCGCTTTTTTTAACGGCCCTGCGCAGCTTATCGAGCACATCTCCCTTGCCCCTGATCGTTATATATTTAGGAGAAAAATCATTCTCAACATCGACGCCGAGCTTGCTCTTGGGCAGATCTATGACATGCCCCATTGAAGCCTTAACATCGAATCCATTTCCTAGATATTTGCTGATAGTCTTTGCTTTGGCCGGTGATTCAACTATTACGAGTGTCTTTTCATTTTTATCGACCATCATCACACCTCCGGGGTGACCTGTAGAACATTTTGATAATTACTTCTTGTATATTATATTGGTTTTAATAAAGTTTGTAAACCCTCAAAATAATATTTCCCCCCGGCCCGCCGGCTCAATAGCCCCTTCATCTCCAGTTTGAGAAGCACCGTGCTGATCTCACCTGCCTCCCGTCCTGTCAGTGATATAAGCTCTTCCAAAACCAGCTCCCTCTCCCGGTTAAAAATCCTGATTATCTCCTTTTCCAGTGGAGTGAGATCAGGCGGGATTATCACGCTCTCCTCCCCCTCAGCTGACTCCAGCTGGCTGTAGAGATGTGATATGATATCAGCGGCCGAGGTCACCGGCACCGCCCCTTCCTGGATGAGGTTATTGCAGCCCACACTGTTGGGGCGGTCGATATTGCCCGGCACGGCAAAGACCTGTCTGTTCTGATCCAGAGCCAGGTTGGCCGTGATCAAAGCCCCGCTCCGTTCGGCCGCCTCCACGACCACCACACCCTGGCAGAGGCCGCTGATGATGCGGTTGCGGCGGGGAAAATTGCCGGCTCTGGGCGGCATATCGAGCCAGAATTCGGATATTACAGCCCCCCGGTCCGGTATCTGCCGGTAGAGATCGGAGTTCTGGTAGGGATAATTAAAATCATGGCCCGAACCGAGCACACCGACGGTCCTGCCCCCGCATTTTATAGCTCCCAGATGGGAATTGCGGTCGATGCCCAGGGCCAGACCGCTGACGATCACCACACCTCTTTTGACCAGCTCACAGGCCAGCTCGAAGGCCACCTTCTCACCGTAGCGGCTGGAGCGGCGGGAGCCGACCAGTGCCACACCGGGAAATTCCGCCTCCAGCGAGCCCTTAATATACAGGACCGGAGGTGGGTCATATATCTCCTTAAGAGCCAGGGGATAGCCCTCATCTGCCGGTGTTACGAATTTCAGGCCGGCATCATCCAGTTCCTGCAGTCTGGCCTCGAGGTCGACCTGCTCCCTGGTGCTGACCACGGCCCCGGCCAGATCGCCATCACCTGTCAGTTTTTTCAGCCTCCCCTCACCGGCATTCCATATCCTCTCCGGATCCGGCTCCACCTCCAGCATTCTGCTCAGTGTAACAGGGCCCAGCCCCGGGACCAGGCTCAGACCCAGCCAGCATCTCTTCTTTTTTTCCAATTGCTTGGCCCCTTTCCTGTATTATCCTTTATTTACTTTATTACCTATATTGATTATAGTATACAGGCAGAGGCCCTTTATTACAAGCCCATTGTGGTAAAATTTCTAATATTTTCAGCAAGACAAAAACCCCGGTCTGACCGGGGCCGTGCTCAAACTCTCTCAGTTGTCAGTATGAGAGGATTAAAACTCCACCACAGCCTCTATTCTGGTGGTGAACTCGATATCACCGGGTGTGATATCGACAGCCTCCCGGGCCAGATCCTCGGCTGTAGCAGTGTAATAAACCGGCCTGACTGTATTTGTGCCGAAATCATCGTCGACCCGGATCTCGGCAAACCTGTAATCCTCAGCGCCGAACTGTCCTGTGATCCTTTCGGCCTTATTCTCTATCTTCTCGATAGCCTGATTGGTGGTTTCGATCTGGACCTGCTCTCTGTTCTCGATATCATAATCGATATTGTCCAGCCTGTTGATGCCCTCCGATATGGCCAGATCGACGACATCGCCAAGAATCTCCAGATCATCGACCGTGGTTCTGATGCGGTTTGCCACCACATACTGCTCATCCTCATCCTGTCTGATCTGATAGGCCAGTGTCTCAAACTCCAGCCCATACTCCTCGGTCAGGGCCCGGCGGGCCTGGTTCATGGCCGCGGCATTCTCCTCATATACCTCTGCTATCTCCTCACCGCGGTTCTGCACGGCCAGGACCAGACTGGCCTTATCCGGCGCAACCATCTGTGTCTCCCGGTGTGAGATCTTGAGATCGGTGGTGAGCTCCCGCTCCTCTGCCACCACCAGCTCCTCTCTTATCTCCTCCATGCTCTCCTCCAGCTCGGTGGTATCTATCGTCAGCTCCTCTTCCAGATCTTCGATCTCAATTATATCCTCCAGGGCCAGTGCTTCCATATCCAGCTCGTCCTCGACCACTTCCGGTTCGGGCTCATCGACATGATTTCTTCTCATCACGGTTATCTCGTAGGGAACGATGATGGCCAGGGCCACCACCAGGACGACGCCTATGACAACATAATAGCCTTTTCTGCCCAATTAATCCACCCCCGCTGTTAAGCAAAATTTTTCTCCTGCCTGACAGGATCTCCCTGCCTGCCGATAAAGAAAAGGAAGCCAGGGCTCCGGGACAATAGATCTCAGACCGGAGCCCGCCCTATTCCGGCAATCAGTATTCATCGAGATGATACCATTCCGGATCCTCCAGCCAGGTGTTGGGTTTGTCGACCATCTGGATTATATTCTCCAGTATCTCCTCGTGTTTTTTCTCCTCCCGGGCCAGCTTTTTGAAGGCCTCGGCCACTCTTTTATCATCGGTCTCGGCGGACTTCTCGCTGTAGAAGCTGTTGCTCTTTCGCTCCAGCTCCTGGGCCTGGCGGTAGACATCGACCTGATCTGCCGTCAGGGCCCCGGAGGGATCGCGCTCAAAATCGGCTGCGATCTCCTGGAAAGCCTCCCGGGCGTCGGTGACGATATCGGATTCCACCTCTTCCTCACTTCTATCCCGGGCCAGATCCCGGACTATGCGCTCGTGCTTTTCCTCTTCTTCGGCCAGCTCCAGAAAGACCTCCTGCAGCTTTTCATTTTCGGCATTTTCCGCACAGTCGCGGTAGAACTCCTGGTTCTCCTGTTCGAATTCTATGGCAAACTGAAATATATCCTTCATATTTCCGGTCACCTCCTGCATTTCGCCGGCAGCTAACTCACCGCCCCTTCCGGGGCCCGGCGAAATTTATTTGAACTCCTCCATCAGCTCTCTGTACTCTTCCGGTGGATCGGGCTCCACCTGCATCTCATCGGGCAGCTGGGGAAAGCTGTCCCTGAAGATCGGCTTCTCGTTGCGGTAGATTACACCTATGGGGATCTTTTCGCCCCATTCCTGAGCTCTGGCAAAGGCGGCCTCCCTGTCCTCTGGATTATAGTCTTCTTCCAGCTCATAGGTCCTCTCACTGTACCACTGATAGGTGTTGACTTTATTGAAGGTGACACAGGGCTGGAGTATATCGAGAAGGGCGTAGCCCCGGTGTTCTATGGCCTTTTTCATCATCTCCACCAGATGATCCCTGTCGCCCACAAAGGAGCGGGCCACAAAGCTGGCATTCATGCCGACGGCAAACTCGATGGGATTGAAGGGCTCGGCCGTAACACCCCTGGGCTGCACACCTGTCTTGATATCCGTGCCTGTCGTGGGTGAGGCCTGGCCCTTTGTCAGGCCGTAGATCTGGTTGTTGTGAACAAAATGGGCCAGATGGGGATTGCGGCGGATATTGTGCAGCAGGTGGTTGCCGCCCTCGCCGTAGGTATCGCCGTCTCCGGACTCCACTATCACTTCCAGCTCCGGGTTGGCCATTCTGAAGCCGATGGCCGGGGGCAGTGCCCGTCCGTGCAGACCGTTAAAACCGTTGACCCTGAGGTAATGGGGCATCTTGGCCGCCTGACCTATGCCTGTAAACATCGCCACCTGTGAGGGCTTGATCTCCAGCTCGGCCAGGGCGCTGGCCAGGGCCGTGCGCAGGGGAAAATTCCCGCAGCCCGGACACCAGGCCGTCTCGCGATCGGGTTCATATATGCTCTCATCTAACATCAGACAATCACCTCTTCTTTCATGCGGCTGTATATTTCCTGAGCTGTAAAGGGCCGGCCGTTGTATTTGAGCAGGCGATAATCGACATCATGACCGCTCTCGGCCTCTATGAGGCTGGCCAGCTGACCGGTGGCATTGTTCTCCACCACTACAAGCTCGGTGCTGTAGCACCTGTTCTTCTCCAGCTCGGCCGTAGGCAGAGGCCAGACATCGGAAAAGGAGAGAAGTCCCACACTGTGGCCGTTCTCATCCAGATTCCAGCGGGCCTCATACAGCGGTCCATATGTTGAACCCCAGCCCACCAGCAGATAATCCGGCTTTTCCGGACCGATGTATTCGGGCTCGGTCAGATCCTCTCTCTTCATCTTCTTCAGCTTTCTCATCCTCTTATCGACTATCTCTTCCCTTTTGTCGGCATCCTCGATGATAAAGCCCTTTTCATCGTGCTCATCGCTGTCCTGCAGCACGACCTCATCTTCGAGCTGACCGGGATAGGCCCGGGGGGAGATGCCCGATTCCGTTATCTCGTAGCGGCTGTACTCCTCATCCTCAGGCCATTTTTCTTCTGAGATCAGATGGCGCTTCAGCTCTATATTCTCCAGATCGAACTCCTCTGTCACCTGTTTGGTATCGGCCAGAAACTGATCGTAGAGCAGCACCACAGGTATCTGGTACTTCTCGGCCAGATCGAAAGCCCTGACCGTCTCATAAAAGGCCTCACCGGCGGTGCGGGGGGCTATCACCTTGAGGGGAAATTCACCCTGATGGGCGTTTATGACAAAGGATAGATCGGCCTGTTCCGTGCGGGTGGGAAGCCCTGTGGCCGGACCCGGCCTCTGCACCTCGGCTATCACCACCGGGGTCTCCATGATGCCGGCCAGGCCGTAGCCCTCGGCCATGAGCGAAAATCCACCGCCGGAGGTGCCGGTCATGGCCCTGACACCGGCAAACGAAGCACCGAGAGCCATATTGATGGCCGCCAGCTCATCCTCGGCCTGTTCCACGGCTATGCCCAGCTGCTTCTGGCGTGAGGCCAGAAAGTTGAGCACACCTGTGGAGGGTGTCATGGGATAGGCCGAATAGAATTTAACACCGGATACAGCAGCTCCCAGTCCCACAGCCTGGTTGCCGTCAAGCAGCAGCCTCTCCTCATCTACATCTTCAGGTGTTGAGATATCGAAGCCGGGCTCGACGGCTTCATAGCCCTGCTGCAGAAGCGAGATATTATCCTCCTGAACACCGGTATCGCTGAATCTCTTCCTGATAACTTTCTCCAGCTCGTCAGTGGAGAGATCGAGAAGCTTCCAGACCGCCCCCAGAAAGACGGTATTGGCCGCCCGGGGATTTATCTCGCTGGCCATCTCACCGGCGGGAAGGGAGATCATCCCATCATCCTCTCCCTCACCCTCCTCACCCTCGCGCAGTATTACTCCGGAGGGCATAAGCTCATCCCGGTGAATCTCCACGCTCTCCTCGTTAAGAGCCAGGAGAATATCTATATCCCGGCGGGGGGAGGAGATCTCCTCATCGGCGATCCTGATCTGCATGAAATTGTGCCCGCCGCGGATGCGGGACATATAGTCCTTGCTGCTGTAGACCTCAAAGCCCATGTGAAAGAAGGCCTTGGACATGATCTCATTCAGCGTCTGCAGACCCTGGCCGGCTTCACCGGCCACCACAATGTTTAAATCCAATCGGATCCCTCCTTTTTACTCAGCCAGAAACTTCAGTATTTCGGACATGAAGGCGGGCAGATCTCCGGGGGCACGCGATGTTATCATATTGCCATCGACCACGACCTCTTCATTGAACCAGTCGGCACCGGCATTCTCCAGATCATCGGTGATGGCCGGTGTGGAGGTCACCTCCCTGCCCTCCAGCACATCGGCCGAGGCTAAAACCCAGCCGGCATGGCAGATAGCTGCCACCAGACCGTCATTTTCGTCCTGATAGGAGACGAGCTTTAGAATATTCTCATCCCGGCGCAGCTTATCAGGGGCATAACCCCCGGGAACTATGACACCGTCGTAATTTTCCGGTTCGATAGAGCCGGCTGTGTAGTCGATTTTGAGGGGATAGCCCTCCTTGCTCTCACAGACATCATCACCGCCATCTCTGCCTATCACATCGACCTGATGACCGGCTTCACGCAGTCTCAGGATGGGATACCAGGCCTCGAGATTCTCATAGTAATTGTCGGCCAGCACGGCAATGCGCTTTTCCCTGTCAGACATTTATAAAACCTCCCCTATCGCTTCTCCTGGCTGTTCTTCTCTTAATTTGCTTTTAATTTGCTAAAATTGCTTCTAATCGATAACTGTATTAATCTCTTATTAATCTCTTTACATAACTTCTACGCCGGAGAGAAAATTCCTGCAATAAGGGCCCGGCGGTGGTTATTTCCGCTCACCATCGACGGTTATTATTATCTCCTCCACCTCGATATCGCTCCCGGCTGCGGCAGCTGCCTCATGCACGGCCCGGGCCATACCGCGGCAGCAGGGGACTTCCATGATGGCCACACTGATGGAGTTGAGATCATTGTTCTCGATGATGCCTTTGAGCTTATGGCGGTAATTGTCGAGATTATCGAGCTTGGGACAGCCCACCACTACCTTTTTGTCCTGGAGCAGATCCAGGTGAAAGTCGGCATAGGCAAAGGGAACACAGTCGGCTGCCACCAAAAGGTCAGCTCCCTGGAAGAAGGGGGCAGTCTCCGGCAGCAGGTTGAGCTGTACGGGCCACTGCTCCAGCTGGCTGTTGATCGAGATACTGACATCACCGGAAGAGGCGGTTTTAGCCTCTGAGCTTCCAGCGGATTTAGAGCTATCCCTACCGCTCTCCCTACCGCTCTCTTCACCGGCATCTTTCCCCTCAGCGGCGCCCTCTGCGGCCATATTTCTCATCCTGGCACCCGGGCAGCCGCCTCCGGCATGTGCATCTGATCCGTGTCCGCTCTCGAATTCAGAGGGATCGCGGCCCATGCTCTTAAGCTCCTCTCTGACAGCTTCCTCGTCAAATTCGTCGGCCTCGCGCTCGACAATGTTGATGGCATCTTTGGGACATTCGCCCAGACAGTCACCCAGGCCATCGCAGAGCCTTTCCTCCTTGAGTTTGGCCACACCGTCCTCTATCTTGATAGCACCCTCATCACAGGCGGGCACACATTCACCACAGCCATTGCATTTTTCCTCATCGATCTCAACTATTTTTCTCTTAACCATCTGCACTCATCCTTTCCATTAATTTTAATTATTGTTTTTGCTCTGGTCTGTTATTTATAAGTGGTTCACTCAACTTTACTGTAAACTATTATAACGTGTATGAGTGCAGCTGGCTGTGACATATATCATAATGGGGCAAAAAAATATTTTTATTTTATTTTTTCCAGGCAGTGATTATGAGGGGAAAGGACTCATCGGGCTGAAATTCCTCGCCCTGGAAGCTGCCGTAAAATTCTATCTCCTGGAAGCCGGCGGCGGAGAGCATCTCCTCCACTTCGGAGCTCTGCAGGGGATAGAGGTCTATGGTATTGGTAAATACCCTCTCCTGCTGGTCACCACCGCTTATGATATTCGGCCCCCGGATCGACTGGCTTTCATCGTCCTCGGGATTTTCCACGGTGAGCTTTGTGCGAAATTTGATGATGTTATTCTCCTCATCATAGCGATAGCGCCTTTCAAATTCCACTCCCTGATCCTCGGCGCTGATTGTCGGCAGCTCGGTGACACCACGGGAGAGAATGCGGTCATAGTTGACGATCTGGATGACGATTCTGCCGGGGGTTAAGAGTATGCGGTTGAGTTTTTCCAGCACGGCCCGAATATTGTCCTCATCGGTGAGATGGACCAGCACATTGCCCAGGCTGTAGGCTCCGCTGAAGCTGCCGGGAGAATAGAGCACATCGAGATCGCGCATATCCAGTATCTTAAAGCGGGGCTCTAACTCCATATTCTCCCGGGCGGTCTTCTCCCGGCTTCTGTCGATCATCTCCTCCTCTAAATCTATCCCCACCACATCGAAGCCCTTCTTCTGCAGGGCTATGGAATATGTGCCGGTGCCGCAGCCCATATCCAGCAGTGAGGCCTCATCCGGGAGCGAGGAGAACTGCTCCAGCAGGAACTCCTCCTTCTCCTGAGAGTGAGGAAATATATGATCATAATAGCGGTAAAATTCATCGTAGAATCCCATATTTACCCCCTCAAATCATCCTGTCTTTCGTCACCCTGTCTTTAGCAAAGTCTTTTGCAAAAAAATTTAAGGAGGTGAGGGAATGTGCCGCACAGACCGGCTTTTCCGCTCACCTCCGGGATAGGTTAAACTATTCGGATTCCTCCACAGGTGTCTGATATGTCTCCCTGTCAGCAAATTCTTCCTTCTTGCCCTTATTCCACTGGCTGACAGGACTGAGATATCCAACCACGCGCGAATAAACCTCGCATTCCTGCTTTTTACCCATATATTGTCCCTCCTCAT
>CAYXAK010000036.1:0-4623 GCA_964462585.1 uncultured Halanaerobiaceae bacterium | reverse complement strand
ATTGCCTCTTATTTCAACCTCGCTCACTTCATTTAAATAATTCCGGGCCAGAGCGGCAAATTCCTGCATCCTCTCCCGGGGATAGGGCTCTCTGGAGCCGTATTCAGACCTGAGCACCTCTTTGGGGGAAAATTCCTGCAGGTAAAATCCGGCCGGAAAGTTATCGGCTCCGCCGCCTGCGGCCAGTTCGGCCACCTGGCTGGCTATTTTCTCGATATCCTGCTTCTCCACCAGGCCGGGAACAGCGGTAACCCTGATTTCCACCGGTATGCCGGCACCGGCCAGCACCTCACCGCTCCAGTTCATGCGGAAAACTATATCCTCCAGTGGGGTGAGCTCGGGATAGCGCTCACGGGGGAGCTTATAATCCCAGGCCACCATATCGATCAGATCTTTGACCAGAAGCTCCTCCAGCACACCGGGGCGGGAGCCGTTGGTATCGAGTTTGATTTTATAGCCCATATCGACCACATCTGAGAGAAAGGAGATGAGATCGGGCTGCAGTGTGGGCTCACCCCCGGTTATGACCACACCATCAAGGTAATCCTGCCTTTCCCGCAGGAGCGAGTAGACCTCCTCCGGGGGGAAGAAATCATCTCCGGACTGATCCCCATCAGCTTTATCAGCTCCATCTCCATCAGGTTCTTCACACCTGTTCTCAGCTGCCCCGGGGGATTCAACAAGTTCGGGGTTATGGCAGTAGGGACAGCGAAAATTGCAGCCCTGTGTGAATATCACGGCGGAGATATTGCCGGGATAGTCCTGCAGGCTGGTGGGCAGAAGACCTGCTATCTTCATCTCAGTTCACGGCCGTCCTCTCGGCCGGCTCGGACTGCTCTTTTCCATCTACCTCCACATCCGCCTCACCCTCACCCGTCTCATCCTCACCCTGGCGGGCACAGAGGGGACAGTAGTGGTGCTCACCTGAAAGATAGCCGTGTTCGGGACAGATGCTGAAGGTAGGAGTTATGGTATAGTAGGGCAGCTCAAAATTATGGGCTATCCTGCGCACCAGCTTCTTGGTGGCCTCGATATCCGGCATCTTCTCGCCCAGAAAGCCGTGAAAGACGGTGCCGCCGGTGTAGACCTTCTGCAGATCGTCCTGTTTTTCCAGGGCGCTGAAGATATCCTTGGTCTCATCGACCGGCAGGTGGGTGGAGTTGGTATAATAGGGATCGGCATCCTCTTCCAGCACACGGTCCTGGTTGGCACAGATGATATCATCGCCGAACTGCTCTCTGTCCAGGCGGGCCAGGCGGTAGGCCGTACCCTCGGCCGGTGTGGCCTCAAGATTATAGAGGTTGCCGGTCTCCTCCTGGTAATCGGCCAGCCTCTGCTTCATCATCTCCATGATCTCCAGGGCAAACTCGCGCCCCTTCTGAGTTGAAATGCTCACACCCAGGAAATTCTCCAGCGATTCACTCATGCCGTTGATGCCGATGGTATTGAAGTGATTCTTCCAGTATTCATCATAGCGCTCCTTGACACTGCGCAGATAGAATTTGGAATAGGGATAGAGCCCGTTTTCGGCCATATTCTCCAGCACCTGACGCTTTGTCTCCAGGCTCTCCCGGGCACTGTCCATGAGATCTTTGACCCTCTTCTTGTAATCCTCCTTATCGGCGGCTAAATAGCCGATACGGGGCATGTTGAGTGTGACCACACCTATCGATCCCGTCATGGGATTGGCGCCGAAAAGACCGCCTCCGCGCTTTCTCAGCTCGCGGTTGTCGAGCCGGAGCCTGCAGCACATCGAGCGGGCATCGGAGGGGTCCATATCGGAGCTTACGAAGTTGGAGAAATAGGGGATGCCGTACTTGGCCGTCATCTCCCAGACCGGGTCGAGCACGGGATTATCCCACTCGAAATCCTCGGTGATATTGTAGGTGGGGATGGGAAAGGAGAACATCCTGCCCTTGGCATCGCCCTCTATCATCAGCTCGGCAAAGGCCCTGTTGAACATATCCATCTCTTCCTGGAACTCACCATAGGTCTTATCCCTTCTCTCTCCACCTATGATAACGGGTTCATCGGCCAGAAATTCCGGCACCTTGAGATCCATCGTCACATTTGTGAAGGGAGTCTGGAAGCCCACGCGTGTGGGCACATTTATATTGAATAAAAACTCCTGCATGCACTGTTTGGTCTCCTCGTAGCTGAGATCATCATAATATATGAAGGGGGCCAGATAGGTGTCGAAGTTGGAGAAGGCCTGAGCACCGGCCGCCTCACCCTGCAGTGTGTAGAAGAAGTTTATGACCTGTCCCAGTGCCACCTTAAAATGTTTGGGCGGGGCGCTCTCTATCTTGCTCTCCACACCCCTGAAACCGGTCATAAGCAGGTCCTGCAGGTCCCAGCCACAGCAGTAGACGCTGAGATTGCCCAGATCGTGGATGTGATAATCGCCGGAAGTGTGGTGTTTTCTGGCCTCATCACCGTAGATCTCCTTAAGCCAGTACTGGGCGGTTATCTCCGAGGAGATGAAGTTATTGAGGCCCTGGAGCGAAAAGCCCATATTGCTGTTCTCGTTTACCTTCCAGTCCTCGCGCTCCAGATAATCGTTCATGGCGTCGATGGCGTCATCGAAGAGCTGTCTGGTATCCCTGAGCTTTTTGTGCTGTTCGCGGTAGAGAATGTAGGCCTTGGCCACCTCGGCATAGCCCTTCTCGATCAGCACCTTCTCAACTAAATCCTGGATCTGCTCGACATCGGGTATGCTCTTGCTGTCGGCAAAGAAGATCTCCAGATAGGAGACTACCTCTCTGGTGATCTCCTCGCCGATATCCTCATCACCGTTGACGGCCTCTGAGGCGGCATTGACGGCAGCCTCGATCTTGCTGGCATCGAAGGGAACCTCGGTCCCATCTCGCTTGCGGATATGTTCTAGTGACATCTATGTTCCTCCTCAAAGCATATTTTACAGTTTTTTATGCGGGCTTTCCAGCTTCTCCAGCAGGGGAGCAAGTAGCAGTGCTGTCAGCTGTGAGGCCAGATCCTCGCGGAAGGTAAAGGAAAGAAACTCACTGCGTTTGAGAAAAGACGGCAGCCTGCGGCTTCCTCCCTCGCCCTTCTTTTTCAGCTCGGGCTCGAAGCCGGCGGCTATCTCCTGCCAGAAACCATCAAAATCGTAAAATTTAAAGCGTTCCAGTTCCAGTTCATGGGCCAGAAGCTCCAGGGCGGAGATGAATATCTCATCATAGCCGGCCTCATCCTCCAGATCCAAAAGCTCCTGCAGCCGGGGAATCAATATCTCCAGCAGAATCCTCAGCGGAGGCACATCGAAATCGCCCAAAAGCTCGGCCGCCTCTTCGATATTCTCATCGGGAATCTCCAGAAAGCAATTTAGAAAGAATCTTTCATCCAGCTCATGCTTCTCATCAAGCTCCTCAGGCTCATAAAGCTCATCAGGCCCATCAATTTCACAGTGACCGGGCTGCTCCTCTACGGCCCCGGCAGCTGCGGGCTCGATATAGTAATTGCAGCCCAGAAGCCCGCGAAAGTGCCGGTGGGTATCGTAATAGCCCAGTTTGATATTATAGTCTATCCTCTCCGGTGTGAACTCCAGCACCCGGCCTAAATCCTCGCGGGGCTGAATATACTCGATCTCCACTCCGGTCTCGGAGACGGGCCTTATCCGCCCCCGGCTGAAAGTGCGCACGGCTATAATCCGCTCATAATCGCGGCCCAGCAGCAGATTGATGGGCAGGTTGTCATAGAAGCCGCCGTCGAGGAAATATCTGTCATCCATCTTCTCCATTTTAAAGGCCGGCAGGTAGGAGCTGGCCAGAAGATAATCGGCCACCTTTCCCTCCGGTATATCCTCCAGAAAGAGCTCCAGAGGTTTCATATCCGAGAGTGAGAAGGTGACCATGGCAAAATCCATGCTGCTCCTGCGCAGCTTATCCTCGTCGATATTCTCCTCGATGGTCTTTTTGATGCCCTCGACCTCTATGCCCCGGTTTTTGATGATATCCCTGATCTTGCCCAGTATGTAGCCCAGGTTATCCTTGTCGAGCTCCATGCTCATGATCTCCTCCAGCTTATCGCCGTCGAGCTGGAAGAGTTCATCAGGTCTGAGCTGGCCCCAGAGATCACGGGCCCGCTCAAAATCACCCTGGGCGATCATGGCTCCGTTGAGGGCACCTATGGAGGTACCGGCGACTCCATCGAACTCAAAACCGAGCTCCTGCAGGGCCTCGTAGACACCGATATGATAGGCGCCTTTGGCCCCGCCACCTTCCAGAACAAGCCCCTGCAAACAGATCACTTCCCTCTAAGTGCACTCGATGCACTCGAATTTTACACTTAATATTTTAGCATTAACTCTCTGTAATTATATCACAGAAGAGGTCAGTATTAAATGATGGCAGGATTATATTTGATCGGATTTTTTGATTTTAATCCGATCAGGACTTTTGTTTATTTTATCAAATATATACTTTCAAAGCAAGAATAGTTATCGTTATTGAAAGCATATATCTCATATATACTGCCGGCCCGCTGAAGGTCTGCAGCTGACCTGCAGATGGTCTGCAGATGGCCTGTCCCCTCAGTTTCTGCCCAGAGCCTTCTTTACATAATCATGATCGAAACAGTAGCGCATGACCGTATCCCTGGTGATCT
>CAYXAK010000035.1:18801-20450 GCA_964462585.1 uncultured Halanaerobiaceae bacterium | reverse complement strand
ATAGCCCGCCATCTCATTTCTGAAGATTATAAAGTATATGCTATTGACAGCGATCCCGACGCCAATCTGGCCGCCATGCTGGGGATAGAGGGTGATATCAGGCCTCTGGTGGAGCTGGAGGATGTGATTGAGGATAAAGTCGGGGAAAAGGGCGGTCTATATACCCTGAATCCCGATGTAGATGATGTTCTGGAGGATTATGCCCTCAAGCAGAACAACCTCAGCTTCCTCAGAATGGGGGAGGTGAAAAAGGCCAGTTCATCCTGTTACTGCCCCGAGAACAGTTTTTTGCGGGCGATCATGAATTCTCTCGTCTTCAAGCGCGATGAAGCTGTGGTTCTGGATATGGGTGCCGGCATTGAGCATCTCACCCGCGGCACCTCGGCCGGTGTAGATCTGATGATCATTGTTTTAGAACCGAGCCGGATAAGCCTGGACACAGCCCTCACCATCGAGAAGCTGGCCCGGGAATCGGGCATAGAGAAGATATCATTTATAGCCAATAAAGTGAGAAATGAAGAGGAGAAGAAGAAACTGGAGGAGGAGCTGGGTTCCAGGATTTTGGCAACGATACCCTTTAAGGAAAAACTTTTAAGTTCCGGATTTGCCGGTGAGGCCGAAAGCGAGCTGCTGGAGGCCGAGATTGCTGAGATATTCAGCCAGCAGGGCATTCTCGCAGAACAGGCAGAGTAAATCGATCCGGAGGCAAAAAATCAGCCAACCAGGAGGTAATCAAACATGTCAGAGGAGAAGAATGAAGATTTTGCCGGGAGGACAGATGACAGGGCTTCGCGCTCTGCCATGGAAAAAGCTAAAGAAGATAATGTCAGAACAGCCTGGGACAGATATGAAGAGCAGACACCTCAGTGCAGTTTTGGCAGTGAGGGCATCTGCTGCCGCATCTGTAACATGGGACCCTGCCGCATCATACCCGGGCGCCAGGAAGAGGGCGTCTGCGGTGCTGATGCCGCCACCATAGTGGCCCGAAACTTTGTGCGCATGATAGCCGGAGGCAGCTCAGCTCACTCCGATCACGGCCGTGGTGTAGCACACACCTTTTTAAAGGCTGCCAGAGGAGAGGCTCCAGGCTATGAGATCAAGGATGAGGAGAAGCTTCTGGATGTGGCCAGAGATTTTGACATTGAGGTTGAGGACCGCGATATCAACGAGATAGCTGTGGAGCTGGGTGAGAAAGCTCTCGGCAACTTCGGACAGCAGGAGGGTGAGCTGGATCTCATCGCCCTGGCTCCCGAGAAGAGAAAGGATATCTGGCGCCGTGAGGGAGTTGTCCCCCGCGGTATCGACCGTGAGGTTGTGGAGAGCATGCACCGCTCCACCATGGGTGTCGACCAGGATTATAAGAATATACTCAAACAGGGCACAAGAGCGGCCCTGGCCGACGGCTGGGGAGGTTCGATGATAGCCACCGAGCTTCAGGATATCATGTTTGGAACACCGGGCCAGCCCGGGCGCAAGGGCAGTAAAGAAGCGGTAGCATTTGATTCCAACCTGGGTGTGCTCAAAGAGGATCAGGTCAATATAGTGGTCCACGGTCACGAACCTCTGATCTCCGAGATGATTGCCATAGCCGCTCAGGAGGATGAGATGATCGAATATGCCCGGGAAAAAGGCGCCGAGGGCATAAATAT
>CAYXAK010000035.1:16502-18701 GCA_964462585.1 uncultured Halanaerobiaceae bacterium | reverse complement strand
CTGGAATCCGCCCGCCAGCTGCTCAAACAGGCCATCGATAACTTTCCCCGCCGCGAGGGTGTGAGCATCCCCGAGGATTCTGAAAAGGGTATGGCCGGTTTCTCCCACGAATATATCAAGTATATGCTGGGCGGCAGCTTCCGCTCCTCCTACTGGCCTCTGAACAGCAATATCAAGGACGGCAAGATCAGAGGTGTGGCCGGAGTTGTGGGCTGTAACAATGCCGCCATGCCCCTTGATAAGATGCACGTTCCCCTGGTGGAGGAGCTGATCGCCAATAATGTGCTGGTAGTTCAGACAGGCTGTGCGGCCATAGCCAGCGCCAAGGCCGGATTGATGCAGCCCGAGACAGCTCTGAAGAAGGCAGGCGACGGTCTGGCCGAGGTCTGTGAGGCAGTGGGTATACCCCCTGTGCTGCACGCCGGTGCCTGTGTTGACAACAGCCGCATATTGCATGCTCTGGCCGAGATGGTAAACGTCGGTCAGGAGAACAAACGCCTCAATATAGGTGATGATGTGAGCGAACTGCCGGTAGCAGGAGCTGCCCCCGAGTGGATGAGCGAGAAAGCGATAGCGATCGGCCAGTATTTCGTCACTTCCGGTGTCTACACCGTCTTCGGTGGTGACTTCCCCACCGTAGGCAGCGACGTCTTCACCGAGTACCTCTTCGAGGGGCTTGAGGATATCTACGGTGCAACCTGGGACAAAGCCGATGATCCTTCGGAGATGGCCGGCAAGATGATAGATCATATAGATAAAAAACGTGAAGAGCTGGGAATTGGAGAAGGTGCAGAACGCGTTCTCTACGACATGGAGATGAGAAGAGAGATGATCGATTAATCTCCGCTGATCGCAGCCCGCTATTATCAACATCGCTGGTAAAGAGGAATGCATGACCCGCAGAACGAGAAAAAATCAGCCAGCAAGCAAGGAGGTAAAGTAAATGTCTAAGAAAATTGCATCTGCTGCCATCAGAGGTGCTCATGATATAGCTCAGGAGGCCGAGGAGAAAGTTGAAAAGGCCCTGCAGGAATATGATCCCGATACCAGGGTGGAATTTCCCAATACGGCATTTTATCTGCCGGTATATTATGCCATGACTGGCAATGAGATAGATACAATTGGCGGCCTGCAGAATGTGCTGGAGGATGTGAGAGATCTCCTTCCCGGTGAGCCGAGGGATGAGCTGTGGACACCCTATCTCGGCAATACACTCGATGCCGGCATGGCCACTCTTTTTGCCGATGAGGTTATCGAGGGCCTGAAATATGTGGAAGATCCCATTCCCTACCATATGGAGGAAAACTGTCCGCCCGAGGGCGATGATTTCTGGCTCGGTGCCGCCAATGATAACATGTTCAGAAAGAGAGGTCTGGAGTTTGTCGACGGCAGTGCTCCCGGATTTGCCGCCATAGTAGGGGCAGCACCTGACAGCAGCACAGCTGCGGATATTGCCAAGGAGCTGCAGGAGAAAAACCTCTATGTATTCATGAGCGGCTCCAATCCGGAGGGAGTAAGCTTTGCCGAACAGCTGAGAGAAGAGGATATTCAGATGGGCTGGGATACCAGATTGATTCCTTTCGGCAAGGATATAACCGCCACCGTTTTCGCTCTGGGTTTTGCCTCACGCGTGGCCATGGCCTTCGGTGGAGTTGAGCCCGGAGATTATCGCCGCAACCTGATCTATAACAAGAACAGAACCTATGCTTTTGTGCTGGCCTTTGACGAGGTCGATGACAGAAAATACGCTCAGGCCGCGGGAGCCATTAACTTCGGCTTCCCCACCATAGCCGATACCGATATACCGGAGATTCTTCCCACAGGTGTCTGCACATATGAGCACGTTGTGGCCATGCCCAAACAGACCGATGAAGAGGACATATATGACGAGATAGTGCAGAAAGCCATAGAGGTTAGAGGTCTCAAGGTGGAGATAGAAGAGGTTCCCGTGCCGGTATCTTACGGACCGGCCTTTGAGGGGCAGATCATCCGCAAGGAGGATATGCATGTGGAGTTTGGCGGTCAGCGCACCACCTCCTTCGAATATCTCAGGATGTTCGATGATTCTGACGCCGTCGAGGATGGTAAGGTAACGCTGGAAGGGCCTGATGTAGACGATGTGGAAGAGGGATCACAGCTGCCTCTGGGCATAGTTGTAGATGTCTACGGCCGGGATATGCAGGAGGACTTTGAGCCTGT
>CAYXAK010000035.1:13859-16402 GCA_964462585.1 uncultured Halanaerobiaceae bacterium | reverse complement strand
TCATGTGTGCTCTGTCAGAGCTTTGCTCCCGATCACGTCTGCATCATAACTCCCGAGCGCTCGGGTCTCTGCGGCGGTTACACCTGGCTCGATGCCAAAGCCAACTACGAGATAATACCTTCCGGTCCCAATCAGCCGGTGAAAAAAGGCGAGTGTATAGACGAAGAGCTCGGTCAGTGGCGGGGTGTAAACGAATATCTGAAAGAAGCCTCCCGCGGCAACCTGGAAAGCTTCAGCGCCTACTCGATGATGGTCGAACCGATGACATCCTGCGGCTGTTTTGAGTGTATAGCCACCATGGTGCCCTCGGCCAACGGAGTTATGATCGTGCCCCGTGAATTCGACGGCATGACACCTGCCGGTATGACCTTTTCCACCATGGCCGGCCAGGTAGGCGGCGGTGTCCAGACCCCTGGTTTTATAGGTATATCCAAGCTCTATATCACCAGTGACAAGTTCATATCGGCCGAAGGCGGCCACCCCCGCATAGTCTGGCTGCCCAAAACCCTCAAGGAAGATGTGGGCGAGCGTCTCAATGCCAAAATTGAAGAGGAGCACGGCATAGAGAACTTCACCGATATGGTAGCAGATGAAGAGATAGCCACCACCGAAGAGGAAGTCGTGGAGTTTCTGCAGGAAGTCGGTCATCCCGCTCTGGAAATGGAGCCGATGATGTAAATTATCTCAATATACTGGATCAAAATAGTTAAATGGAGGGATGTCAAAAATGGATCTATCTGCAATGGATATCTATGAACTGCTGCCCCAGACCAACTGCGGAAAGTGCGGACATCCTACCTGCCTGGCCTTTGCCATGCAGCTGGCCAATAAACAGGTATCGCTCGATGAATGCCCGGATGTCTCCGAAGAAGCCAAACAGGAGCTGGCCAGCGCTTCGGCTCCTCCCATCCGTGAGGTCGTCCTGAGCAGGGGCGAGCGGGAGGTGCCCCTGGGCAAGGAAACGGTGATGTTCCGCCATGAAGAGACCTTTCACAATCAACCCGGTCTGGGCGGTGTAATCTCCGATACGCTGTCTGAAGATGAGATGGAGGAGAAGATCGAACGCTATAATGACCTGACCTATGAGCGCATAGGTGAGACGATAGAATTTGAAATGATCGGGCTCAGAGAGGAGAGCCGCGATCCCGATCGGTATGCAGAGTTTGTGGGTGATGTTCTGGCCAGGACCGACCGCATCCCGGTGCTGATGAGTGAAGATCCCGGCGTCATCGAGGCAGCTCTGGAGGGGAATGAGAAGCTGAAGGAGGAAAAACCTCTGATCTATGCCGCAACCGCCGACAACTGGGAGGAGATGGCCTCACTGGCAGCTGAAAATGATATCCCCCTGGCCGTCAGAGGAGATGGCCTGGATGAGCTGGCCGAACTGACACCCGAGATCAAGGAGGAAGGTGCGGAAGAGCTGATTCTGGACCCGGGGGCCAGAGAACCTCTCACTGGTCTGCAGGAGCAGACTCAGATGCGCCGTCAGGCTCTGGATAAAACTTTCCGGCCTCTGGGTTATCCCACCATAGCCTTTGCCCGCAGCGATGATCCTCATGAGAGCCTGATTGAAGCCTGCACATATGCCTGTAAATATGCAGGTGTAATTCTGCTGGAGGAAGCACACAGATGGCAGGCACTGCCTCTCACCGTCCTCAGGCAGAATATATACACGGACCCACGTGTCCCGCCCACAGTCGAGGCCAAGGTATTTGAAATAGGAGAAGATCACGATGAAAAAGCACCGGTGCTTCTGACCACCAATTTCGCACTCACTTACTTCACCGTGGCTTCCGAGGTGGAGACGAGCAGGGTGCCATCCTATATAATCACAGTAGATACAGAAGGTCAGTCAGTGCTCACCGCTTATTCCTCGGAAAATCTCACTGCCGAGAATGCCGCTGATGCCCTCAACGAATCCGGGCTGGCAGATGAGCTGGCTCATAAGGAAGTTATAATTCCGGGTCAGATAGCGGTTATGAGCGGCTCGCTGGAGGTTGAATCGGGCTGGGATGTGGTGGTTGGTCCCCGTGAGGCCAGCGGCCTGCCCAACTTCCTGCGCGATTACAGCCCCGATGGAGAAGAGTGATATTCAATCTCAGCTGAATTACGGTCCAATCAACTCAGTCTATAGGAGGACAAGAGATGCCCTATACAATTGCAGTAGCAGGCAAGGGGGGCACCGGCAAAACCACCGTGGCCAGCCTCATAGTATCCGAACTGATTGCCAGAGAGCTGACACCCGTGCTGGCTGTCGATGCGGACCCCAATGCCAATCTCAATGAAAATCTTGGTGTGGATGTGCATTCCACTCTGGGCGATATACTGGCCGAGTCCAGAGATAGGGAGAACATCCCCGCCTCCATGGATAAAAGACGCCATCTGGAGTTTCAGATCTCCACCGCCCTGGTGGAGAATAAGGACTTCGACCTGATGGTGATGGGCAGAACAGAGGGACCCGGCTGTTACTGTTCTGTCAATGATATACTGCGCTCTTACATGGATGAGCTTATGCCCAATTATGATTATGCCGTCATGGATAA
>CAYXAK010000035.1:10519-13759 GCA_964462585.1 uncultured Halanaerobiaceae bacterium | reverse complement strand
ACAGCTGTATTTCAGGATACAGCCCGGGGCTGGGGCAGCAGGATGGCCTCCTTTCTGGAGGAAAACTCTCCTGCTGCCTGGCAGTTTGAGCTGAAGGAGCTGCCGGCCTTCAATATTCCGGTCATAGACAACCCGGAGGAGTTTCTGCCCCGGCAGCTGCCTGAGGCGGAGCTTCTCATCGCTCTGGTGGAGACTAACGCTCTGGGCCAGCTTGTTCCCGATCTGGCCCGGCTGGCCGGAGCGGAGTCTCTTCTGATCCCCGTTGATTTTGAGAGGGGACTGCCCTCGGGCCTGCAGAAGCAGCTGAAGGATGAACTGGAGGAGATGGAGATTGCGGCTGCCCTGCCCGAACCTTTCTGTTCTTTGACACCGACGGGTTATGAGGATGAGCTGATACGCGAATTCGCTTCGCATTTTGGCAGACCTGAGTTTGTATTCAGGGCCGAAGATGGGGAGCTGCTGGAGATCGAGGTCGAGCGCAGCTCACCCTGTGGAGGCAGTCATTTTGTGGCCGAAGAACTTATGGGCGTTGAGATTGAAAAGGCCTCACAGAAGGCAGGATTGGCCCATCAGTATTATCCCTGTATGGCCTCGGTCGACATAATCCACAGGTCCGCTCATATAAGCGAAGCGGCTGTAAAACGGGCCCGCAGAGAGTGCTGTCAGCAGGATGATTCCATAAAACCAACTTCCCAGGGGGGATAAAATTGGCTGTTGAAAGAGTAAAGAAGAACTTTTCTCATCAGATAAATACTGTCACCATAGGAACGGGAGAAAATGCGGTTGAAGTGGGGGGGCATGATGGTCTTCCCTTCCTCTATGAGGAGGCTGAAAACCCCAATCCACCGGTTATAGCGATGGACGTTTTTGATAAAGAGCCTGAGCGCTGGAGCGATATCTACAAGGAATCTATTGGGAAGGATGTGCTCTCCGATCCGGTGGCCTGGGCAGAAAAAGGCCAGGAGCTGGGAGTGGATCTGATCTCACTGCGCTTCACACGCCATGCCGCCGAAGAGAATCCGGCCAGCCCCGAGGAATGTGCCGAGCTGGCTCAGGCTGTCAATGATGCTGTGGATCTGCCCCTGGTCATCTGGGGCAGCGGTGATGAGGAACCGGATAACGAGATGTTTCCGGAGGTCAGCCAGGCCCTGAGCGGTGAGCAGTGTTTGATCGGAGCTGTGACGGAGGATAACTACAAGGCCATCGCAGCTACTGCTATCGCCGATGGTCACAATGTTATAGCCGAATCGCCCATAGATATCAATATCTGCAAGCAGGTAAATATACTGCTCTCAGATATGGGCTTTCCCACCGATAAGATCGTAATCTTCACCACCAACGGACCGCTGGGCTATGGTATCGAATATGCCTACAGCATAATGGAGAGGACGCGCCTGGCCTCACTGGGCGGAGATAAGATGATGGCCATGCCGATCATAGCCGATATAGGACCGGAGACACAGCGGGCAAAAGAAGTCAAAGTTTCTGCTGAGGAAGAACCCAGCTGGGGCGATCAGAAGGAGAGAACGATCGCCTGGGAGACATCGACCGCTGTGGCCTATCTGCAGGCCGGGACCGATATACTGACCATGGCCAACCCCGATGCAATCTCCTATATGCAGGATTATATCGAGGAGATGACAGAAGCTCAGTAAGAAAATGCTCCTGAGAAGATCAAGAGGGGTGCAAAAATATAAAATGGGGAGGAAAAACTCATGATCATCATAGGCGAGAGGATCAACGGACAGTTTACAGATGTGGAAGAGGCGATACAGGAGAGAGATGAGGAGATCGTGCAGAATCTGGCCAGAAAACAGGTGGAATGCGGTGCCGATTATCTGGATGTAAATGTGGGCACTTCAGTTCCTTCCGACGAGAGGGAGGAGGCCATGCTCTGGCTGATCGATGCCGTAGAGGAAGTTGTCGATGTGCCGCTCTGTCTGGACAGCCCCCGCCAGCCCGTAATAGAGGCCGGCCTGGAAAGGGTGGAAAAGCCACCTATAATAAACTCCTGTCAGGCCGACCTGGAGGAGCTCGACACATATATGAATATGGCCATGGAATATGATGCAGGTCTTATCGCCCTGACCATGGACAAAGATGGTGTGCCCAATGATGCCGATAAGAGGGTTGCTCTGGCCGGCAATATTGTGATGAAAGCCAGAGAGCTGGATTTTGACTTCGACAATCTCTTTATAGACCCCATAGTGCTGCCGGTGAGCGCCACCCAGACCCAGCCCGGTTTTCTGCTCGAGGCCATGCAGCAGATGCAGAACCTCTCAGACCCCCTGCCGCATTTCAATGTGGGCCTCAGCAATATCTCCTCGAATACCAAGGAGAATGAGCTCATAAACCGCACCTATATGGTCATGTGCATAGCACACGGTGTGGATACCGCCATCATAAATCCCATGGATGAAGAGCTGATGGATGCTATCATAACTGCAGAGATTCTGCTCAACAAACATATCTATAACGATGATTATCTGAGCGCCTATCGCAGCAGCAAATAAGCTGATCGGTCCTGCAGTGATAGAGAAAATCGCATAAACATCAGACACCGGTATACCGATCCCCTCCGGGTGAGGTATACCGGTGACCTATTAGAGCAGGAATATGTACCTTCCATCCACAAAGTATATAAGAAAGGGGAATGTAACCATCATGGCTGATAGCTGTAAGATAGATGTTACACCGGGTGATATCTCACTGCAGTGTGAGAGAGGGGAAAATCTGCTCAAGGTGCTGCAGGATGCAGGCCTCGAACTCAGAGCTGAGTGCGGGGGGGAGGGCACCTGCGGCAACTGCCAGGTGAGGATACCGGGTGAGAAGAACTTTGAGTATGACGGGGGAGGTGTGCTCACCTCGGCGAGAAAAGAAAAAGGTTATTATCTCGCCTGTCAGGTCGGGGTAATCGATGATATGGAGGTAGAAATTCCCGGCTCCTCACTGATCTCGGGCCAGCAGATTCTTTTAGATGGCAGAGATGAAGGAGAATATCTGGAACAGAGCCTGGAGAGCAGCCTCGATATCGAGATAGCTCCTCCCTACAGGCGGGATCGCCTGGAGCTGCCACCACCTACACTGCAGGATAATACCAGTGATCTGGAGAGGTTGAGGCGTGAACTCCGCCAGGAGAAAGAAGATGTGGATTATACGATCTCCAGGGAGCTTCTGGGTTCACTGGCCGCAAGGCTGCGGGAGTGTGAATGGGATGTAATGGTCGATACAGCCGATAAA
>CAYXAK010000035.1:0-10419 GCA_964462585.1 uncultured Halanaerobiaceae bacterium | reverse complement strand
CCGGCCTTTGAGGGAGGCGGGATCACCAGCGGTGTCAGGGCCCGGGAGGGTGCGATAGAACAGGTCTATTTTGCTGATGATCTGGAACCTCTGATCACAACCATAGGTGATGAGCCTCCTGTCGGCATCTGTGGCACGGGTTTGATAGATCTTCTGGCCACAATGCAGCGCTCCGGCATCATAAACCGCTCCGGACGCTATAATACCGAGCTGGAGACAGATAGATTGAGAGAGAGGAGCGAGGATAACAGGGAGTTCGTGCTGGTCCGGGAACGGGAAGCCGGAATAGATGAGGATATAGTGCTGACCGAGCACGATATAAAACACGTGCTGCGCTCCAAGGCGGCCATATATGCGGCCATCAAAATGATACTCGACAGGCTGTCTTTCACCGAGGAGATGATACAGCAGGTCTTCATAGCCGGCGGATTTGGCAATTATCTCAACGTCGATGCGGCCATAAGGCTGGGGCTATTTCCGGATCTGCCCCGGGAAAGATTTACATTTATCGGAAACAGTTCACTGCAGGGGGCCAGAAGGGGTGCACTGTCGGCTTCAGAGTTCAAAAAGTCCCGTGAGATTGCCGGCCAGATGACCTATCTGGAGCTCAGTTCGGAGGAGAACAGCGGAGATTTTATGGATGAGTTTGTGGCCGCTCAGTTTATACCCCACACAGATCTCTCGCTATTCTCCAGTTTAGAGGCTGAAAGCAAGGAGGAGGTTAATTGAAGTGGATGATATCTTCGTAGCAGCTACAGGCCAGGACAGGGGTAAAACTTCATTTTCGGTTGGATTTCTCGCACTTCTGGAGGATATTGTGGGCAATGTGGGCTATATGAAGCCGGTGGGCAACCGCTTCATCACGACCGAGGACGGACTGAGAATAGATGAGGATGTCAAGCTGGTCGATTCAATCTACAATTTTGAGGATAATCTCAAGGATGTAAGCCCGGTCATACTCGACAGCCCCTTCGTGCGCCATTGCATAGATGCTGACTGCAGGACCGAGCTGGAACAGCAGATAAGTGTGGCATATGACAGGATTAAGCAGGGAAGGGACCTTCTGGTCATCGAGGGTTCAGGACAGACCAGTGTCGGTGAGGTGGTCAACCTCTCCAATGCCCGGGTGGCCGAGCTTCTTGGCAGCAAGGTGATAATACTGGCTGAAGGAGGCATAGGCAACACGGTGGACCGGGTCATGCTCAATGTCAGCTTTCTCAAGCAGTTCGATGTGGAGATAATGGGGGTTGTCATCAACAAGGTCTATAAGAGCAAGATGGAGCAGATCAGGGAGAAGACCGGCAGGGCTCTGGCCCAGCGCGGGCTGGATGTGCTGGGAGTGCTGCCCTACGAAACCATGCTGACCTATCCCAGTCTGGAGCATATAACCGATAATTTTTCCGAGTTCGAACCGCTCACAGAGGTCGGCAAGACCGTCAGAAACCGCAGCATCAGCAGGATAGTGATCGGGGCCATGACACCCAGGGAGGCTTTAAAATACCTGCAGGGCAATGAACTGCTCATAACCGGAGGAGACAGGGAGGATATGATTGTTTCCGCTCTCTGCCGCAGGGCCATACATCTGCAGTCCGATCGGGGTGGCAGTGTGGCCGGAATAATAGCCACAGGTGGTTTAAAACCCCATGAATCGCTGATAGAGACAGCAGAGAATTTGGGTATTCTGGTGCTCGGCGCGGATGAGGACACCTATACAGTGGCCAGCCGCATCAAGGATATGACTGTGAAGCTAAAACCCAATGATCAGGCTAAGATTGACAAGACCAGAGAGCTGGTGGGAGAGAATATAGATCTGGACAAAATCATGGCAGGGCTGGAGTAGAGGCAGCTGAAACCGGATCAGGAGAGGTCGGGGTTATAGGCCGGCTCTACGGTGATGAACAGCTGGGAAAAACCCGGCAGGCTGTTGTTCCAGATATCCAGAAACTGTTTTTCGGTGAGTGTGCGGTTGCCTGGGGCCTGACGAAATCTATCGATATTTCCCACCTCTGAATCATAGAAGTAGAGCTCATCTTTTTCCCGATCATAACCCAGAAATACCATATAATGCTGCCAGCTTATTCCCTCACCTACAAGCACTATGAGGGGGATATCCCGGGAAGCATAGTGTTTTAGGTGTTCGAGCTCGCCCAGCCGGGCAGTGGCGTTTAGATTGTGCTGGCGGAAATGGCGGAGCAGTTTGTGTGGCGGCACACCTATATCTACGGGCAGATTATAGGATATCTGACCGTAAACATCGCTGCCGTAAACCTCCTGGCCGTAGTAACGGCGGATAAAGGCTGCGGCATAACCGGCACACTGGTTGTAACCCTGCTGATCGAACTCCAGCGTAAGTTCGGGCATATGGGAGGGCGGAAGAGATAGAGGTGCCGCCGGGCTGGCAATTCTGGTCGGCAGCATACTGGAGATGAGAGCTGAAGGAGAAAAACTGCCGGTAAACATGAGGCCTCCCAGAAGTGCGAATACAGCAGCTATGGTTATGATCTTTTTTGTGGAGTTTCCAGTAAATTTCTTCATGATTTTATCCCCCGGCATTATTATCTCGGCTTATATGCGATGAGATGATAATTATATTCACGAAAACTCAAAGTTTCTCACAAAAACTTCAAATTTTCATCATAAATTCATTATAATATATCTGGCTGGAAAAAGCAAGCAGTGTTACTAAAATTATTTAATAGGGTGGTTTTAAATATGTCCAGAAGATGGGATCTATCCGGGCTCTACAGCGGTTTTTCCGATGAAGAACTGCAGCGTGACAGAGACAGGCTGGGTGATATACTTGGCAGTCTGAAGAAATGGGAAGAACCTGAATCCGGTGGAGAGGAGGAGGCGGAGAAATTTCTCGAGCTCCTGCAGGAATTTCACAGAATTTACACATCTCTGATGGCCTTCGCCCGCCTGAAGCTCAGCGTGGAAGCTGACAATGAAAGGGCTGAAAAGATGGTGGAGAAGCTGGAAGAGAAGGGAACAGAGCTGACCGGTCCCAGGGTGAGATTTCAGCGCTGGCTTGAGGATATCGATATTTCCCGGCTGAGCCGGAAATCGGAGTTCATCGCCGAACACAAATTTATGCTTGAGAAGCTTAAAGAAAAGAGCCGCTATCTTCTCTCAGAGGAGGAGGAGATGCTGGCCGCGGAGATGAAAAGGACCGGCTCCTCGGCCTGGTCCCGGCTGCAGCAGAAGCTCACCTCGACTCTGACGGTTGAGATGAAAGTGGAGGGTGAGGAAAAGGAACTGCCCCTGCCGGTGGTGAGAAATTTTGCCCATGAATCCGATGCCGGGCTGAGAAGGGATGCATATGAAGCGGAGCTTGAAGCCTATGAGCAGATTGATGATTCGGTGGCTGCGGCACTCAATGGCATCAAAGGTGAGGTCATAACGCTGACCGAGAAGAGGGGTTATGAATCACCGCTGGAAAAGACTCTTATCGATTCCCGCCTGGAGAGAAAAACGCTCGATGAGATGCTGGAAGCCATGGAGGATTTTCTGCCTCTCTTCCGCAAATATTACAGAGCCAAAGGAGAGCTTCTGGGCCATGAGGACGGACTGCCGTTTTATGATCTTCTGGCTCCTGTTGGTGAGGTGGATATGGAGTTTACACTGGAAGAAGCCAGAGATTTTATCATAGAAAATGTGGAGAGCTTCAGCCCGCGCATGGCCGATCTCTTCCAGAAGGCCTTTGCTGAAGACTGGATAGATGCCGAACCGCGGGAGGGCAAGCGGGGAGGAGCTTTCTGCTACAATATTCATCCCCTGGGTGAGAGCCGGGTGCTCAGCAATTTCAGCGGCAGCTTCAGCGATATGACAACACTGGCCCATGAGCTGGGCCATGCCTATCACGGTCACTGCCTTAAAGAGGAGAGCATACTCAATTCGGATTATCCCATGCCCCTGGCCGAGACGGCCTCCATCTTCAGCGAGACGGTTGTGATCAATGCCGCCAGAGAACAGGCAGATGAAGAGGAGACTCTCTCCATACTGCAGAACCGCCTGGATAAGGCCGGTCAGGTGATAGTCGATATATACAGCCGCTTTATATTCGAAAGCTGGCTTTTTGAGGAGAGGGAGAATGCCTCACTTTCGGTGGAGGAGCTGAAGGATCTGATGAAGAAAGCCCAGCGGAAAGCCTATGGTTCAGGGCTGGATGGTGAGCATCTACATCCCTATCTCTGGCTGAACAAGCCCCATTATTACTCTGCCGGGAATAACTTCTATAATTTTCCCTATGCCTTCGGACTGCTCTTCGGGCTGGGAGTCTATGCCTTCTATCTGGAGGAGCAGAGCGCTGATTTTCTCGATAGATATGATGAGTTGCTGAGAGCAACTGGTCAGAAGAAGGTCGCCGGTGTGGCCGAGATGGCCGGTATAGATGTCAGAGACAGAGGTTTCTGGCAGGATTCTCTCTCACTTCTGGAAGAGGATATCGACCGTTTTGTGGAGCTGGCTGAGAAAAGAGTCTAGCTCATACTGAAATAAAATATGGCTGGCAGGATTAAAAAAACCCCGCCTGAAAAGGCGGGGTTTTAGCACTATCTGCTCACAGGCTTTTATCTTTCAGGATTCTTTCATATCTTCTTCAATTCCTAGAATACCGGCCATTCTTCCCCTCCAACTCGGTCCACATTCTGCTGATGTTCTCTGTCCTGGGTTCCATTATTGTGCAGACGGCTGTTGTTAAAATGCAGGCAGATATGGCCGGGAAAGTCGTTATTGTGAATCTGCTGACCGCCGTGAGGAACTCCGTTTATTGAGCCGGCGATCATATGACGGCCCACATGTACCACCACGGCTCTTCTGTCCCAGCTCCAGCTGCCTCCGTAGATGCGGCGGAGAATTTGAGTATCACGGGAGCTGATGGGCTCTACGTCGGCGTGATTTGTGCCGCCATAGCGTTTAACCTCGAAGCTGAGACCTGTCTCCACATCTGTCAGTATAGCCCGGCTGTTGCGGGGCAGAATAGAGTCGGCCCTGCTCCAGTCCATCTCACTTACCGAGGCGGAGACGGCCTGTCCGCCGGGTATTTCCAGCCTCTGACCTGATCTGATATTTGTGGAGTTGAGATTGTTCAGGGCCTGGATCTGGCTCACACTCGTATCGAAGCGATTGGCCAGTGCCCACAAACTGTCACCGGGCTGAACAGTATAATGTGATATTTCACCCTCTTCAGCTGTGAGATTATTCCAGGTGGAGGGTCCCAGGACCCCATCGACATTGAGTCCGGCAGCTTTCTGAAATTTGAGCACGGCCAGCTTCATCTGATGGCCGTATATGCCGTCTATGGCTCCTTTATAGAAACCGTTTCTGCGCAGAAGCTGCTGGGCTTCTTCCACCGCATCACCTCTATCACCTTCGCGCAGAATCGGACGTTCCTGTTCTGGCCCGGAAACGTCCTCTGCAGCTGGTGTTTCTTCCGCTTCTATTTCAGAGACCACCCCGCTCTCGTCGGCTGCATCTTCATCTTCAACCCGGTCCTCTTCGACTTCTTCTTTGAGCTCTTCAGGTTCTTTTTCGGCACTGCCTTCTTCTACCTCTTCCGCCTCATCCCGAACTGCTTCGACCTCTGCTTCACTTATATCCAGTTTTTCAGCCGGGGTGTCGTATTCCAGCAGCGCAGACCAGGTTCTTTCACCTATTACGCCGTCGGCATCGATATCATGTTCTCGCTGGAATTCCCGTACGGCTTCAGCTGTGAGCGAGCGAAAAAGTCCGCTGGGAGAGACCCGGAGATAATCTTCCTGGTGGAGTATGTACTGGGCCAGTATGACCTCAGGTCCCCGGGAGTAAATCTCCAGTGCGGGGAGATCGTCGATATCTCCCTCCGCTTTCTCCAGGGCCGATATTGTGGTCGGGCCGGCCGCTCCATCAGGTGTCAGGGCTGCGGCATCCTGAAAATTCTCAACCGCCCGCATTGTCTGCTCGCCGAATAACCCCGTATTGGGGCCTTCATAAAAACCCAGTTCCTGCAGTCTTTCCTGTAGATTTTTGATCTCTTCGCCTTCTTCACCGATGACAAAAAGCGTATCTGCCCGTGCGGTAAAGCTGCTGGCTGTCAGAACTGCTGAGACCGTTACTATTATCATGACTGCTGCCAGCAGGCCAGAAAATATGTTATCCGGTATTCTGCTATTTTCCACCAATGTTTATATCACCCGCTTTCAAATTAGAGGTTAAGCGCTCTTTTCAGCTCCGGATCGCGATCATAGAGATCGTCGTAAAAAGCAATGCCCTGTGAATTGGGGTCCGGTTTGACCGTGAAATAGGTCAGATGAATATCGACGGGTTCCCGCAGATTGACCTGTGTTTCGTCCCGATTGTCGATCTTCTCCTGTATTCTGGATTCATCCCAGGCCGGCTGATCCTGCAGCAGATAATATGTCAGCTCCATGGGCTTTTCCACTCTGATACAGCCTGAACTGTAGGCTCTTTTAGTCTCTTCAAAGAGATGGCGGTCGGGCGTGTCATGCAGATAGATCTGATTCTCATTGGGAAAGCGAAATATCACCCTGCCCAGGGCATTGGCCGGGCCGGCATCCTGCCAGAGATAGTAGGGAAAGTTATTCTCACTCAAACCCTCCCATTCTACATCTTCGGGATCAACTTCTTCATATCTCTCTCCATCATGTTCATATACCCGGAAATTTCTCTGCTCCAGATAGTCGATATCATCCTGGATATGGGGCAGATGATCCTGGGTGGCGATGGAATCAGGCATATACCAGCGGGGACTCAAAACAAGATGTGTCAGTCTGCTGCTTATGTCCGGAGTTGGGCGTTCGGGCATTCCCACCACTGTCTTCATATCCATGATGACCTCCCCTCCTGAAAAGAGTTCAAGGTAGAAGGAAGGCTGATTTGTGAGGATATGAGGATCGCCCAGTTCTCTGGGAAGCCAGCGCCAGCGTTCCAGATTAACAATGATATCTTCGATATAGCTGGACTGGCCGTTATTTTCCTCTCTGCTCTTCAGCTCTTCTTTCAGCTGCCAGTAATGGGGATGCTGGGGCTGAATTTCTTCCAGAGCGGGATAGAAATCACCCTCGCTGATTATCCTTGCCAGTGTTTCACGCAGCTCCGATTTTAAGCGGGAGGGGATATTCCTTCGTTCCAGATTCTCCTGCTCCAGCTGTCCGGAGGCGAGATCGGCGGCCATGAGAAAGAAGCCCTCTGTCATCTTGAGCTCCAGACGGGCCAGAAGTGAGGGGTCTATATCTTCCGCATCCTGCTGGCGAAGTGACATCCAGATGCCGTTGATCTCCCCCAGATGATAATCATCCATAACCAATCCCCGGTTTTCCGTCCGGGTGAGGAGACTATAGAGATCGCTGCCCAGTGCGGAGAGATCATTTTCTTCCAGCCAGATAAGCTCGTAATCCTGCTCCCGGTAAAATTCGGTGAGAATATTGACATTATCCATGGTCTGGGCCAGGGGAGCCAGCATCTCTCCGGCTTTATGTTCTAAATCCTCGCCTGCTTCAGCCGGCAGCGCCAAAAAAGAAGTTATAATTATGATGATAATCAGAGATAATGTAAGCTTTAAGGCGGGTTTTTCCCAGGTTGTTTCAGTCAAACTGACTCACCTCTTCTGCATAATATATTTCTGATCACCTTCTTTCATATGATATCATATATGAGACAAAATGTGAACATATAAAAAAAGTGGCGGGAATATGATAGAATAGAACCAGTAAAGATCTGGATCGATCAAAAATTAATAGGAGGGGTCTTTTTTGGCTGAAAAAGAAAGACAGAGGGGAAGAAGGAGGATTAGAGAGTGGGGAATACTGCCCGGTTCTCTGCCAGCAGGTGATGATAATTCCATCCTGGATGTGAAGGGAATAGAGGTGGGACAGGTGACCTTGATCAGAGGCCGGGGCAATATAATGCCGGGTAAGGGACCAGTCAGGACCGGTGTGACAGCTATCTGGCCTCACAGAGATAACATTTACCGCAATCCTGTACCCGCGGGTGTGGAGATAATAAACGGTTATGGCAAGGCCATGGGCCTGGTCCAGATAGATGAACTGGGGGAGCTGGCCTCACCGATTGTACTCACCGGCACACTGAACGTGGGCAGGGCCGCCGATGGCCTGATCGATTATATGCTGAAGGAAAATCCCGATATAGGTATCGATGCCCCTTCTTTCAATCCGGTGGTTCTGGAATGCAATGATGGCTATCTCAATGATCTGCAGGGAAGACATGTGAAGAGAGAGCATGTGCACAGAGCTTTGATTATGGCTGATGATGAGATGGTGGGAGAGGGCGGTGTGGGTGCGGGAACGGGCATGACATCTTTTGGCTTTAAAGGCGGTGTTGGTACGGCCTCACGGGTTGTGAAAAGCGAGGAAAAAGAGATGAGACTGGGGGCATTTGTGCTGAATAATTTTGGCCGGCGGGAGAATCTGCGCATAGATGGGCTCACACTGGACAGACTAGATCCCGATCTGCTCCAGGGCGCCGCCCGCCATCAGAAAGAGGAGGATGGATCAGTCATCATAATTATGGCTGTCGATATTCCCCTGACCCACCGCGATCTGACCCGAATTTCCCGGCGGGCCGTGCACGGCCTGGCCCGGGTGGGTTCAATATCCGCCCATGGCAGCGGCGATTTTGCTCTTGCTTTTTCTCCGGCACCCGAAGAAAATGAGAATTACTGTGAGCTCGGGGGTAAGATTCTCAGCAGACTCTTCCAGGCTGCGGCCGAAGCCACGGAAGAGGCAGTTTTAAATTCATTATTTATGGCTGCCACCATGCGGGGGCGTGATGGTCATACAGCACCGGGCTTTCCCGGCAGAGAAGTGGTGGCAGCCTATAATGAACTGTTCTCCGAAGGTTCTTAATTGTGGTGTTCTTCAGTTTTGGGATCCAGCGCATCCCGGAGTCCATCGCCGACAAGATTGAGCGAGAGAACGGTGACCACGATGGATAATCCGGAGAATGTGACGGGAAAGTGATTGATGCGGATGAACTGACGGGCCTGGGCTATCATTCTGCCCCATTCCGGTGTGGGCGGCTGTACTCCCAGCCCCAGAAAACTCAATCCGGCTGCTATGATTATAGAGCTGGCCATATAGAGTGTGGCCTGAACTATGACCGGATTTATGGAGTTCGGTATGATATGTCTGAAGATTATACGCAGGTCAGAACTGCCCAGAGCCCGGGCTGACTGGATATATTCCTGCTCTATGACCCCGAGAACTGCCCCGCGAATCAGACGGGCAAAACGGGGTATGAAGGCTATACCCACAGCGACCATCAGATACCAGATATTTGTGCCCAGAGCGGCCACGATGGCCAGGGCCAGAAGCATAGACGGCAGCGATAACAGCACATCCATGGTGCGCATAATCACGCTGTCTATTTTGCCACCATAATAGCCGGCGATAATTCCCAGGCTGCAGCCGAATATAATTCCGATGCCCACAGATATAAAACCGATATTAAGTGAGATGCGTGCACCGTAGATGATGCGGGAGAGCACATCTCGGCCGAAGCGATCGGTTCCCAGAGGATGTTCAGCACTCGGGCCTTCCAGCCGATTGACCATATCCTGTTCAACGGGATTGTGAGGTGCTATAAAGGGAGCAAAGACTGCCGACAGGACTATGATAGTTAATATTATGAGTCCTACAACAGCTTTGCGATTATAGGCAAATCGTTTTCTGATGACCTGCCAGCGTGTCTCCCGTTCTTTTTGAGCCTCCTGCTGGAACTGTCTTTCTTCTTCTAGGTTGCTGTTGCTCATCATTTACTCTCCTTTATCAAATTCTTGAAGTGGAGTTTATCATTCATATTTTGTCTGCAGTCGGGGATCGAGATAGGCGTACATAAAGTCCACAAACGTGTTGGCCAGAGCATAGGAGAGGGCAAAGATCAAAATTGAACCCTGAACAAGTGGGAAGTCATTGGCTCTGATGGCATCGACTATCAGCCTGCCCATGCCCGGCCAGGCGAAGACGGTCTCTGTCAGGACTGCCCCGGCCAGAAGCCGGCCAAACTGCAGACCCATAATTGTCACAACCGGTATCAGTGCATTGCGCAGAGCGTGTTTATAGATGACGACCCTCTCTGCCACACCCTTAGCCCGGGCTGTTCTCACGTAATCTTCCTGCAGCACATCGAGCATGCTTGAGCGGGTTATACGTGTTATCGTGGCCGTGGTCACAGAAGCCAGAGCGATAGTAGGCAATATGAAATTTCTTATATCCCATTCCATACCTGAAGAGGGCAGCCAGCCCAGAATGACCGAGAACAGAAGTATGAGCATTATACCGGTCCAGAATACCGGCATACCAACAGCGGTGAAAGTTATACCTGTCAGTATATTATCCAGCCAGGAATTGGGTTTGGCTGCCGATATCACCCCGGCGGGTATTCCCACCGAGATCGCCACCACAG
>CAYXAK010000034.1:1446-20648 GCA_964462585.1 uncultured Halanaerobiaceae bacterium | reverse complement strand
CTGCCCCCTCAAGGATCTCCTCGATCTCGCCCACCAGACCGGCTTCGATCACTCCCTCATCGGTCACGATCAGGGGATATTCTGCCCTCTCCTCTTCCAGCAGTGAAGGCAGCTGATCAAGACAGCCCACTCCCGAAACTATCCTGGTAGGTGTGTGAAAGGTTTTGCAGTCATAGATATCCGTCATTTTTAGCCTCCTGTTGTGGGGTTTTTGTTTTGAATTTTTTATTATGATTCATCAATCCACAAAATTATGTGCGCAAAAATAAAACCCACCACTCCCGCAGAAAAAAGCTATCTCCTGCGGAAAATAGTGGGTTATCTTAAGCACAAACCGATTACATCAATTAAGTATAGATTGCTGCAGTTTTATTAATTTTTGAGCCTCTTTGCTGCCTTTATTTTAATAATTCTTGAAAAAGCTGAATTTTCCTTCAGTAATTTATTTCAACTCCGCGGCTTTCCAGCTGAGTTATATCCATAAGATCTTCAGAGCTCCTGATTGGATCCAGGTCATTATCATGTATATCAATCTTGAGACCTGCGCCCATATGTTCGTTTTCCACCAGCGGACCTAAATCGCCCACCTGATTATCACTGAATATCAATCTCTCCAGATTTGCCAGTTCAGAAAGCGGTGATAAATCACTGACTTCATTTCTGCTAAAATCCAGGTATTCAAGGGATGGGATTTCGGCCAGGGGAGTGATATCATCCACCCTGTTATCCGTAAAGAAAAGCCAGACGAGATTATCCAGTTCGGTCAGTGGCGATATATCTTCCACCCTGTTGCCATCAAAAGATAACCATTCCAGCATATTGAGTTCTGCAACCGGTGAGATATCCTCTACTCTATTGTCTTTAAAATGCAGGGACTCAATATTTTCCAGATGCTGAATACCTTCCAGAGAGTCTATTTCACTATCATTGGCTATCAGCTCGTCTATATTCCGGACGTCGCCGGCATACAGATCATCATTATGTTCACCGATTTCCTCCCTGACAGCCTGCTCCAGGGCCGGATCTTCAAACTCTACGATTTCTTCGGCCATAACTCCCGAACTGACGGCGATAATCACGCATAAGATTAGAGCAATTGAGATTAAAGTGCCGCGAAATTTTGCAATCATTTAAAACCCCTTTCTTTTATGTTCATATTTTCTGACACAATGCTATAGTATAGTTCAATATTTTTGCATTATTTCCTTTTATATTGTGTTAATTAACACTGCAGCTGATAATGCCGGACACCGAAACTTATCGAAGAGATTTTTGCATTATAATGACTCTAGCATGATGCCAGCTGAAATTAAAGCATTTAAAAACCGCCGGGTAAAGCCCGGCGGCAGCCTAAAGTATTTTTTTGCTTTCAGCCTGGAGAAAATCCCCATCTTGATGACAGAGTATTTCAAAACCTAAAAGCTATAAGAACCTCCCGGTCTAAACTCCAGCCCTCCAGAACTTCATCTATAATTTATCATCGGAGGTTTACAGATATCTTCAGAGCGGCCGTTTCTCCAGTTCTTCTATCAGCTTCTTGAGTTTTCGGGCATTTTCCCTCTCCAGCTTCTCCAGCTCCTTCAGCAGCTCTCTTATCTCCCCGGCTATTTCCCGGGGAGATCTGTGGTTTTTTATTTCCTCCCCTATGCTGACATCCTCAATTTGATCAAAAATCGTCTGTTTCTTATCTATTATCTCCAGCACGGCATCTATATTTCCCGCCTCTATCTCCTCACACTGCTGACGGCTCAGATCATACAATTTATAATAAAGCTGAAGATTGTCAAGTACCATCAGCATAATTACCCGCCCCTCCGCTGGATATTATCCGGACAATTCCTCCAATAAGCATAAGATATACCAATAGTGGTTTAATTATATTATATTCTCACTAATATATGAATGATTCTGGGATTACATTGATACCACCGCGATAATTGCTGAATTCGGGAGCTAAACTCAGCCCAGATACTCTTCCAGCAATTGATATAATGAGTTTTCTGTGTTATAATTCAATTCCTAAATAGAAAAGGGTTAATTTTAAAAAATATTTTCCCGGGACAAATTATTTTTATCACATTATAATTTTATGGAGAAGGGAGGTGGAAAGGTGAAAATGAATTTATTTGACATTAAAACCGCAGCGGGCATTCTGGAAGTATCGGAGCAGAAAATCGAGGAGATGCTCAAAGAAGGCGAGCTATCGGGCAGAGAAGCCTGCGGCAAATGGATGATATCGGAAAGGCAGATAAGAGAATACCTCAACCAGAAGGAAAACGAAAAGTTTTCACTGCATTATGGGCTGTGAAATAAAATGAGCCCGCCGGCACTGCCGAATTAAAATTAAAGTGCCGGCGGGCTTATTTATTCTGACTATCTTTAATCTCTACAGCTCATAGCTGCGTTCCTCTATCTCCAGATCCCCGGGCATATCATATTTGAATGTGAATGAATTTATCAGTCTCTCACTCACCTTCTTAACCTCCGCCCCGGAGACATCTGCCAGCAGAGCCACAAAGTGTTTGTCATTCCAGCGGCAGACTATATCCCCGCAGCGCAGCTGATTGCTTATGATATCCATAAAACTGTCACCTATATTCTTTACTCCCGCATTTTCGCACTCGCCTGCCAGCCTCATATGTATCACAGATCTGGGCGGCACATCACGCTGGCTGCGTCGCTTCTCCAGCTCATACAGCCTGGTGAAAATCTGGGGATCACAGACGAAGGCCTCCTCACTATCCTCACAGTCCTGCAAATCAGCCAGAAATTCATCGGGATCATCGCTGTAATCAGAATTTAGCTTTTCCCCCAGCTCTCTGAGCTCAGGCGGGACTGAGAGCTCATTCTCCTCAAACATCTTCATCGCCTCTTCATATTTGAGGCGGGCCATTCCTGTTCTGCCGGCGCTGATGAGGGCATTTATCCCCCCGGTTATTAACCTCTCATCGTATTTTATGAGCCGGTGAACCTGCTCATAAAATTCCCACAGCTTTTGATATTCCTCCTCTTCCTGCATGAAATCATCAAGCTCCAGCATTGTGGAAACCAGCAGGTCCCGGTAATAATTGCGGGCGGTCCAGACCCATTCTTCCGAGCGGGATTCTTCCAGATAATCACCACTGTATATCTCCACCGCCCGGGAAAAAGCCTCCAGAGCTTTGTGGGATTTTTCTGCCACCATTCTCTCCGTTCTCCGGCAGAGTTTTTCGAACTCTTCGGCGTCGAACCAGTAATCCGCACGCTGATTGAAGGTGTATGATCCTCCGCTGGTCTGGATAAAGCGTCCAACTCTGTGATCCTTATCACCATTCAATTTGCGGCGCAGTCGATAGATGAGAGCGGAAAGTGACCCCTCGGGATCGCTGTTGCTGTTTAGACCCAGCCCCATTATCAGCTCTTCCCGGGAGATCTCGCGCTGTCGATATGTAAGGAGATACTGCAGCAGCTTCCAGCGCTTGCTGGTCTTCTTGACTCCCTCAGTGACAATCTGCCTGCCGTTGACAACCTCAAAACCACCCAGAGTGTAGATCTCCAGATCTGCCCCCATAAAAATCCCCCCGGTTACAGGACAAATGCTATAAGATGCACTGCTCGGCCAAATAGATCCGGACAAATCCAGACGAAAGTCCCAGTGCAATTTTATAATTCCGGATTGAAAGCTATATTCCTCCCATTAATATGAATTTATTACCAGCCGATGCGCTAATTATGTAAAAATTTTGCCGGACTCCCTGACGGCTGCAGATTAACCCTTTCAAATCATTATATCAGCAAAAGATCTAAATTAGTATAACATCTGATATAACATTGCTCTTTTCTCACAATTTATCTCTTTGCTTTCAGATTTCCTCCCGGCTGAATCTCAGCCTGAGACCGTATCCGCCAGAGTTTTCTTTCCTCTGCTCCATCTCGCTCATGATCTTCTCCTGCAGTGACTCTGCCTTCTCACCTTCATCCCGCTCACCATCATCCCGGGTTAAAGCCAGAAAGTGCCCCTGCTGCCAGCGGCAGAAAAGACAGTCTCCAGGGAGATTTTCCTCCAGGCTGGAGAAGAGAATTCTCTCCGCTCCGGACAGGTTTCCACCGGCATCTGCAGAACCATCATCCTCTGCCTCCTCAAGTTTGAAGCTGAGCAGGCAGAGATTCTCCCCGGCAAAACCTCTGAGGGAGGCGGCAACCTCGGTGAAGGTTATGGGGCCCAATTCCTCAGGACCTTCCCCGCCGGCAGCAGACCGCTCCCGTATACAGGCCAGGGGATCTCTCATCCGCAGGGGAGTTTCACCTTCAGCATCAGCTGCGGAAGGTTTGAGATGTTCTCTGATCTCCTCCGGCACCTGCAGGCCGTTCTGCTGGAAGAAGGCGGCCGATTCCTCCGCCCGCTGGCGGGCGTGCTGATAGCTCTCCGCTCTCCGGGCTACCTCCACCAGGCGGGCATGTATCTCATTCTCCAGGGGACAGTATTTCAGGGCTTCATCCAGCACCTCTTCCGCCCCGGCATAGCGTTCTTCTTCTACCAGCAGATCGGTCAGCCTGTTTACGGTCTCCCGGTACATCTTTCTGTATCTTCTGCGCTGTTTCAGTATCCACAGGTTCTCCTCCAGGCCGGCCATAAAGGGCCCATTATAGAGATCCATAGCCCGGCGCAGCTTCGCCTGATCAGCTTCTTCTTTCCCTTCAGAGCTGAGCTCCTCGAAACGGGCGGCATCCAGCCAGACCTCGAGTTCGCTGTTGAAGGTATAGCCTCCATTTTCTGTCAGTATGACTTCATCTCCCGCCTCCAGATCGGCAAAATCCCGGCGCAGCCGGTAGATCATCATGCGCAGCGACTGGCGCGGCGTCTCATTCTGCTCCATGCCCAGCTTCTCCACCAGATAATCCAGCGAGAGCGTCTCGTGAGCGTGAAAATATAAAACCAGAAAAAGCGCCCACTTGCCGGGAATGCCGGTGCTGCTCTCCACCAGAACCTCTTCTTCTTTCTCAATTTTGATCTGACCCAGTGTGTATATGCTGATGCTCTGCTTCATTTCCGCACCTCCTCAAGTTCTTCCGGATCGGCCAGCTCTATAATATCGAACCTGCTCTCCCACAGATCGACATAGAACAGATTGCCCGTGATCTTATCCTCGCTGCCGGTGAGATATTTGAAGGCCTCGGTGCACTGGATATTGGATACCAGGGCCGGTATGGTGTTGATAACCCCATCCTGGCAGGGCGAGAACATGGCCTCACCTGATTCAAAGTCGAACCAGCTCTCTATGCTCTCACCCCTGTGGGCCGCCACGAACTTGGCCATGCCGACCGCGGCGGCAATACCGCCGTATACCCAGGGTATCTCCAGCGTGCGGGCCACCTCGTCCATGGCCCTCCTGGCCTCGGGATTGTCGGTACAGTCCATGATCAGATCGACATCACCGGCCAGCTCCCGGCCGTTATCGACCGTGAACTTTCTATCGTAAATATCGTATTCTAGCTCAGAATTAACCTTTTTGAGACGTTCCTCGGCACAGTAGGCCTTGAGCCGGCCCATGCGAGCATCCTCCTCGGTGTAGAGATACTGGCGGTGTAAGTTGGCAAGCTCGACCTGATCACCGTCGACCAGGCGCAGATGGCCCACACCGGCCCGGGCCATGATCTCTGCCGCATTGCTGCCCAGGGCACCCAGCCCCACCAGCAGAACACTGCTCTCCAGAAGTTTTTCCTGTCCTCTCTGTCCAAAACCATCAAACAGCTGCTGGGAAAGATAGCGGCTTGATACCATCTATTCTTCTCTCACCCCTTCTTTAAATTCCTCGAACTCCTCTTCGGTTATATGGCCGTTTTCCATGCGATTTCTGGCCAGCTCAATCAGCTCCTCATCGCTGAGGCCGCCGCTGAACTTATCCTGCAGGGGATGAGGGCGGCCCACATCCTCCTGCTCCTCTTCCTCATTTCTGAGAAAGGAATAGCCGAAATCCTCCTCTGTCCCGTATTTTATTATCACATAGAAGATGACACCTATGATCACAAGACCCGTCATACCAAACATTTATTAACACATCCCCGCTGCATCCCTTTTGCTATAATGATAACACAAAAAAATTGAGCCGGCAAAGATGCCGGCTTCTGCTCTTAATGCTGGTATCTTTGTGGAAAACCGAGCAGTCTGCTGGCTTAAAATGAGTAAAATACTGGTATGGGGCCGATAACTGCCGCTATTCACAGGTTTATCCACAATTGCGCAGCTTTTGTGCAAAACCTGTGGATAACTTGAACATCAGTACATAAATGTCCCGATTGCAGGGCCGGTTTCAGTTCCCGGATCCGATTGCAGATCCCCAGTCTCCGGACACGTGTACTAGCCCTTGACAGATCCGGCCAGTATGCCCTTTATGAAATAGCGTCCGAAGATGATATAGACCAGCAGTGTGGGCAGTGCTGTCAGGACGGCTCCGCTCATCTGCACATTCCACTGGACAACCTGGCTTCCGGCCAGATTATCGAGGGCCACGGTGATCGGCTGCTGCCCTGGTGAGGGGGTGATGGTCAGGGCGAACAGAAATTCATTCCAGATCTGGGTGAACTGCCAGATGATGACCACCACAAAGGCCGGTATGGAGATGGGAAAGAATATCCGCCTGTAGACACCGAAGATGCCGGCGCCATCGACCTTGGCCGCCTCGGTCAGAGAGCTGGGCACATCGGCATAATAGTTGCGGAAAATGAGCGTCGTTATCGGTATCCCGTAGACTATATGCGTGAAGATAAGCCCCTGCAGCGAGCCGTAGAGCCCGATATTCTGCAGTGTGCGCACAAGGGGAATCAGTATGCTCTGGTAGGGTATGAACATGCCGAATAAAAGCAGGGCAAATATGGTATCCGAGCCCTTGAACTTCCACTCTGACAGCACATAGCCGTTGATCGAACCCAGCATGGCCGAGATCAGCGTGGCCGGCACCACCAGCACCAGACTGTTGCGCAGATGCGGTATCAAACGCTGATAGGCGGTGATAAACCCCGACAGCGAATAGTTCTGGGGCAGCATCCACATGGCCTGCCTGCTCACCTCTTCGAAGCTCTTGAGGCTGGTGGCAAAGAGGACATACATGGGCAGCAGAAAGAAGAGCGCGAACAAGAACAGGAGTATATAGACTGCGTATTTAAATCTGCCATAATCCTCCATTCTTTATTCCTCCCTGAAGGTGCTGATCAGATAGGGTATTATCAGAACGCCCACCATCATCAGCAGTATGATCGATATTCCCGCACCGCGGGAGTAGTTGTTGCCGCGGAAGGTGGTCTCGTACATGTAGACAGCGGGAATGTCGGTGACATTGCGCGGACCGCTGCCCGTCATGACATAGACGAGGTCGAAGGCTTTGAGGGAAATATGGGCCAGGATGATGATGGCCGAGAGCGTGATCGCCTTCTGCATGGGAAAGAGTATCCTGGTGAATATCTGCCACTTTGAGGCCCCATCTATGCGGGCGGCCTCTATCAGCTGTTCGGGAATGCCCCTGAGGCCGGCCAGCCACATGGCCATCGTGTAGCCGGAAAACTGCCAGATGGCGGCGATAACGATCGTTACCAGGGCGATATTGAAGGGACCTATGCTGAAGGTGCTGGTAAACCACTCCCAGCTCAGCCCGGGCAGTCCAATCTGATGGAAGAGCATGTTGATACCGCGGGGTGAACGCGGTGAACCGGGAGCAAAGATCCAGCGCCAGACCGTACCGGTAACAACAAAGGAGACGGCAAAGGGGAAGAGATAGAGGTTCTGAAAGAAATAATGTCCCCGGGGCTTATCATTGATGAAGACCGAGAGCATGATGCCCACGGCCAGTGTGCCGACTATGAACAAAATCATAAAAAATAGATTATTCCACAGGCCGGTTATAAAGCGGGCATCGTTGAAGAGGCGCTGGAAGTTATCCAGGCCCACAAAGTCAGTCTCACCCTGCATAAAACTCACTATATCGTTCCAGTCCATGAAGGAGACCTGAATGGTGCGGCCGATGAAGCCGTAAACAAAGACACCTATGGCCACCATCGAGGGCAGCAGCAGCCCCACCGAGATCAGCTTCTCCTTGACCTGGTATCTCACCTGTGAATTCACCTCCTGCCTGCTAAAAACAAAATTTCTCCCCTGCAGCCGCAATGGGCGGAGAGGAGATAATATTGAGATAGGAGATGGGGCCAGCCGGACGCGGGCGGCCGGCCCTCATCTCTTATCCGGTCTTGCTGGTCCTGCTGACATTTTCACTTACATGCTGCTACATGCTGCTGCGCTATGAACTAACCCACGGACTAGTAAATTTACTCTATTCCAGATATTCCAGCGCAGCCTGCTGCAGCCTGTTCATGGTGTGTTCCACATCTCTGTCAGAAACAAATTCGTTCAGTATATCTTCCATATCCGCCACCATGCCCTCAGGTGCGGCAGAACCGTGGGCAATGGAGGGGGAGAGTGTATCTTCGGCAAAGTCATCTATGGAATCCTGCAGATATACGCTGTATCTATCGACATCGGGATCGACGCGGGCCGGTATCGAGCCCTTGACGGGGTTAAAGGCATCCTGACCTTCACGTGAGGCTACCGTCTGCAGCCAGGCTCTGGCACCGTCGGGATTGGGCGCACCCTGGGGCAGTCCGAAGGTATCGGTTATGACCATGAAGTTGCCCTCTGTGCCGGGCACAAGTGTCCAGCCATAATCATCGACGGGCTCCCAGCCTTCAGCGCGGAAATAGCCTTCAGCCCAGTCACCCATGATGGTAAAGGCTGCTTCGTCCTCTACCAAAAGCTCGGCCGCACCCTGCCAGTCCAGAGCTGCGTGGTCGGGATTGACATATTCCAGCATATCGTCGAACAGATTGAGTGCCTCTCTGATGCCTTCATGATCGAAGGTCTCTTCGCCATCCCAGAGATCATTGTAGGCCTCGGGACCCATGGTGGCCAGCATCAGATTCTCAAAGACGTGCAGTGTGGGCCAGCGGTTTACATCGCCCAGAGCCAGGGGTGTTATATCCTCCTGCTCCAGGGCCTCAAATACTTCGAACATCTCCTCGATGGTATCGGGGGCTTCCAGTCCGTGCTCATCGAGAATACCCTGATGAGCCCACATCACGTTGCTGCGGTGAATGTTGAGGGGGACGGAGTAGATCTCGCCGTCATCACCTCTGACCATGTCCAGAATCTCGGGGTTGAAGTCATCCTTGACATCCCACTCCTCCAGCATACCGGTTATGGGCTCCATGAAGCCTGGATCCACATAGCTGTAGAAAAGTTCAGCTCCACCGTGAACCTGGAAGGAGTCCGGAGGATTGCCTCCGACCAGCCTGGTGATCATGACAGCCTTGGCATCTGTGCCCGCACCACCGGCTACAGCCGAACTGATCGGCTCAAAATCGGGGTGCTGGTCGCGAAAGACGTCAAAGAGCTCCATCAGCGCATCCTCTTCACCGCCGGCGGTCCACCAGTTGATGATCTCCACCTGCTCGTGCTGGGCCATGGCGGGCCCTGCACCGGCCAGGACCAGTGCCAGCGTCAGCATCAAAGCCAGAATTGCTCTGCGCATGTTAGTAATCCCTCCCGTTTAAATTTTGCTCACTTATTTCGTTAATCCTGTTTAATAACTTCTGCTCCCGGGAGGTGATTCCTCTAAATTATTTGAATATTTTTTAGTAAATAATTGACCCCAATCTGCAATTTTTTGCTGCAAAATATTGCAGGCCGTCAGCCGGTATGTTCCGGCTGCCTGTATTCGGTGGGTGTAAGCCCCTCTTCCTTCTTGAATACCCTGCTGAAATAATTGCTGTCATTGAAGCCCACCTCCGCCGCTATCTCCCGCACGCTCATATCCGTGCTCCTGAGCAGGCGCCGGGCCTCATCAATTCTCAGCTGGTTTAAGTAGGTGCTGAAGCTGACCTGGAAGCGCCGCTTGAATCTCCGGCTCAGATAGCTTTTGCTCAGCCCCGCCTCCCGGGCCACCCCGGCCAGGGTGATATCTGAGCTGTAATTCTCATCGATAAAGCGTCTGACCTCCTGCAGCACATCCTGGCTCTGGCCCTGGCGGTGGTTCCGGGTGAGATAATTGAGAAGCCGGCGGACCTGATCCTGCAGAATCTCCAGGGCGCTTTCCCCATCCGGGGCCGATCTGATGGCACCTATCATCTCCTCCCTTTTAAAATGATGTGTGAACTCCACCGAATCCACACCCGAGGAGGAGAAGGCCTTCCTCATAACGACGATGAGCAGCTCCCGGCAGTAACCGATGAGCTCCTCTCCCTCCAGATTTTCCCCGGCAGCCCGGGCGATCTCCTCCATCTTATCGCTGGCCCGGGCGTAATTCTCCATATCGATATAGCGCATGAGCTCCCTCTCCTTCTCCAGGGGGATATCTCCGCTGTAATCCCCGGGAATGCCGGGCTCATCCTCTGCCCCGGCTGAACCTGTCCCGGTATCCGGTCCATATGATCTGCCGGCGAAATTCTTCTCGGTCTCCACGCGCAGACAGGCATTATCGATGAGATCAATAATATCCTGCTTGTTGAGCGGTTTCAGCATATAATCTGCCACACCCAGGCGCAGGGCCTGGCGGGCATAGCTGAAGCTGTCATAGGCCGAGATGACCACCATCACCGTGCCGGGCAGAAAGTTTTTGATCTCCTCTATGGCGCTGAGCCCGTCCCTGTCATCGAGCCGGATATCCATTATTATTATATCAGGCTGCTCCTGGCGGGCCAGATCGACCGCCCTGTCGCCGCTGCCGGTGCTGCCGGCAATATGCACACTGTCAAATTCCGAGGATATGACGTGGGAGATGGCCTCCCGCACCAGGGGCTCATCGTCGACAACCATCACCTTGCACATTATTTTTCCTCCTCCGTCAGTTCCGGCCTCTCCACCGCCGGGGGAATCAGGATCATAACCCGTGTTCCCCGGCCGGGAAAGGTCTCGATATCGAGCAGGTCATCGCGCTGGTAGAAAAGCCTGAGCCGCTCCTTGATATTGCTCAAACCGCCGATCTTCTCCTCCTGCAGTATCTCCTCCACCAGCTTCTGTTCCATTCCGCTGCCATCATCACGGACTGTTATCTCCAGCCATTTTTCCCGGTCATCGCCATTTTGATTCTCATCCTGCTGACACTGCTGCTGCCGGCGCCGGATGGTTATCTCTATATGGCCGGATCCGCTGCCGGCCTCTTTGATGCCGTGCAGGAAGGCGTTTTCCACCAGGGGCTGGATGGTCAGGGGCGGAATCTGCTCGTCCAGCACGTCATCCTCATAGTCGAAGCTGAACTCTATCCCCTCCCCGAAGCGGGTATGCAGTATATCGCAGTAGAGATGGACACTCCTCAGCTCCTCCTCCACGGTTATAAGCTCCTCCGACCGCCTGAGATTGCGGCGAAAATGCTCGGCCACCTTGGTTATCATCTCACCGGTGCGGTCGGCATCCTCCAGCACGGCCAGCTGGGAGATGGAGTTGAGCGTGTTGAAGAGAAAATGGGGGTTAATCTGGGACTGCAGCTTCTTGAGCTCGGCTTCCTTGAGCAGGTTCTTCATCTTGAGATTCTCCACCTCTTTCTGCTGCAGCTCTCTCTCCACCGCCAGCTTCTCCTGCAGCTCGGTGAAGAGGGCCTCCAGCTCGGCCGTCATCATGTTGAAAGCTCTGGCGATATAGCTCAGCTCATCCCGGGTATCGACCTCGATCGGTGAGAGGGCAAAATTGCCCTCCGCCAGCTGGCGGGACTGATCGATGATGCTATAGAGGGGACGTATGATATTCTCGCTGAAAAGGTAGAGAAAGATCAGGCTGAACAGGGCCAGTGTGGCCGCCATTAACAGTCCGGACCGCTCCATCCGGTTGACCAGATCCCAGCTGGCGGCATAGATCCGGTTGGCCTGCCGGTTGTTGGCATTTACGGCATTGTTCAGATAGCGGGTGGTGATATCGATCTGCCGGCTGAACTGCTGATATTCCTCCTGCAGCCCGGGCTCTGTCAGTGAGTTCGTCTGCACCCCCTCGATCAGATCCTCACTGGACTGCAGCACTCCCTTGAGCAGGGGCTCGAACTCCACCAGTGTGGAGACATCGGCCTCTTCGGTCAGTGCGGCCAGATCAGCGGCCGTCTCCCGGTAGAGATCGTAATTTTCGCTGCTGCCGGTGTTGAGATAGTTGGCGGTGTGATAGTCGAGCAGATTCAGCTTCTCACCCGCGGCCTCCAGGGCTTCATTTTCGGCCAGCATATCGTCCAGCAGGCTGGCTGTACCACGGTGGGCCAGTGCTATATAGAGAGCTGTCAGCAGCATCAGACAGAAGAAGGCCACGAAGAAGAGAAGCAGCTTTTTGCGCAGCGAGAAGTGCGGTCTCTCATTCTTCAGGGACAGCTTCATCCTCTGCCACCTCCCCGGAACTCCCTGTGGTCTCATCTGAGATGCTGATGGTCTCAGCGCCGGAACCGGTCCCTTCCCGGGAGCTGATGATCTCCATATCGACCTGACTGTGCAGATTGACACTGCCCTCGCTCAGTATGGTGACCATCTCCTCCACAGCCTGACGGCCTATCTGCTCGGAATCCCGGTATACCAGGGCATCGAAGCCAGGTCTTTTTAGTTCATCCCCCAGGCCGGCCCGGCTGCCGTAGCCGATCATGAAGATATCACGATCGGCCTCGCTGAACTCAGAGGCCTCGGCCAGTGTCAGCGTTATCTCCTCACCCGGTGTGAAGATGGCGGTTATATCCTCCTCCTGCCGCAGCCGGCTGACAGTTCCCGTAACCTCCAGCAGATCGGGGCTCACCTCTCTGTGGACGATATCCGGCCTCTCTTCGGAGGCAGCCAGGGCCTCCTGGAAGCCGAATATCTTGAGCTGCTCGGAGGTGGAAACAGACCGGCCGGCTCCGGCCTGGCTGGAGAGGAGCAGCACACTTCCCCTCTCGCCGGGATCTTCGGAACCCCCGCCGGCGGAAGAGGCGGGATGATCTTCTATTCTCCGCAGCAGATACCGGCCTATCTGGTAGCCGGCCTGGTGATGATCGAGACCCACATAGGAAAGGCGGCGGGAATCGGGAAAGTCGGAATTGACCGTGATCAGGGGCAGTCTCTCACCCAGGCGGTCGATGGCCGGAGATAAGTCCTCTGAGGCCCCCTCCAGCATAACACCATCGTAACCGGCCATACCGGCCAGCTCCAGATAATCTCCCGGTGACATCTGCCCGGCTGGATCGGCATGGTAGAATTTGACCCCGACTCCCCGCCGGGCGGCAGCCTGCTCGGCTCCCCTGCGCATCAGCTCTTTCTTCTCAGCGCTGCCGGTGACTATCAGGGCCAGGCGCAGATTGCCCTCATCATCGCCGCGGCCGCGGAGATCGTCACCTCTGTGCCCGCTGCCGGCCTCAGCCCTGCCGTCAAAGTGGTTATCGTCACCGAATCTGTCCACCTGGCGCTCTATGCGGCGATAATTCTGCCACATGAAGAGGTTAAAGGCCACCACCACCGCCAGAAAGACCGCCAGTATGATGAGTGTGCCGGGCGAGAGTTCTCTGAGATGCCTCATGGCCAGATCCTCCTGCCGCTGAATTTATCTGAGATATATCTCAGCAATGTTTTCCAGCTCCTCCAGAGTTTCATCGATATCGTTCTCATATAGAAATACATTGAGCTTCTCATTGAGGGCGCTGACGAAGACCTCGCGGACGGCCGCACCGTGCACTATGCTGGGAACGCTCTCCCGGCGGCGGAGTTCGCGCAGCTCGGCCGCAATGGCGGAGGTGAGCTCTTCCTCCGGAATATCGCTGCGGGGAGGCACGGCACCGAGTATCTCGGTGAACTGCCGCTGGATATCCGGGCGGGCGGTGAACTCCAGCCAGCTCCGCGTATAGCCCTGGTTGCCGGCCTCCGCCGGCATGGCAAAGGTATCGACCACAAGCTGGAAGACCGGTTCACCTGTCTTCTGGTTCTGGAGCGCTGCCCGGCCGTAATCATCTCCCTCTTCCAGCCCGTGGGCGGTAAAATAGCCCCGGGCCCAGGTGCCCATTACAGTAAGGGCCGCCTCTTCCTCCCGCACCAGCTCACAGGCCTCATGCCAGCTCAGGCCGGCATGGTCCTCATTGATATGGGGCAGAATTTCCTGCAGATATTCCAGCGTTCTCTCCACCTCCGGGCTCTGCCACGATCTCTCCCCGGCCACCAGTGAGCGGTAATCCGCGGGTGAGGCCACCGCGGCCAGCAGCACCTCGAAGATATGGGTTGTGGGCCAGAGGTTGCGCGAACCCAGGGCCAGGGGGGGCTCTCCCCGCTCATCCAGCTCATTTAAAAGCTCTACGAGCTCCTCCGGGCTGGCGGGAGGTGAAAGATCATATTTTTCCAGCAGCCGGCGGTCATACCAGATGCGGTTGGCCCGGTGTACGGTCACCGGCAGGGCATAATACTCTCCATCCTGCCTGACCATCTCCTTGAGCTCCGGCGGATAGAGATCCTGCCAGCCCTGCTCCTCCCAGAGGGAGGTGAGGGGGTGCAGGTAATCACCGGCCACAAAGGTCTCCTTGAGCTCGGCCCCGGCGTGGACCTGAAAAGCATCGGGTGGGCTTCCCCGCAGCAGCCTCATCTTGAGCACATCCTTGGCATTTACACCGGCTCCGCCCTCCACGGCGGCATTGACAACCTCCATCTCGGTATGTTCCTCCTGGAAGGATTCCATGAGCAGTGCCAGCCCCTGCTCCTCACCGGGGGCTGTCCACCAGCTGAATATCTCCAGCTGGCCCGGATCGGGATCAAATGAGGCAGGCGAATTTTCCTCCAGCTCAAAGCCTCCAGCACCTGCAGCAGCGGCTGCACCTGAAGCACCTGCCCTGCAGGGCAGGTGAGAAGTGATGAACAGCAGCATAAAAACCACTGCAAAAAACTTTAATATTCCGGGCCCATTCATTTTCGGCTTAATCATCCGGAGCTTAAACATTTTCGGCTTCATCTTTTTTTGCCCTCCAGCTATCAGCTGACCTCCATCGAACTATTCTTCTCTTTCAGCATTCTCTTCAAGCCGCACAACTTCACCTTCTTCAGCGCTTTTTCTGATGGCTTCGATTATGGCCAGATTATTGAGGCTCTCCTGGGAGGTGATGGCGGCCTCTTTGATACCCTCCGGCCAGCTTAAGGCCATGCGCGAGAAGTATTCTATCTCATTTTTGAACTGGTCGGCAGCGGGCAGCGTGATCTCCATCCTCTCCTCATTCTTCTCCAGTTCGATGTGGCGGCTGCCGCTCTGCTGCCAGTGGAAAAAGCGCGGCGCCAGCAGCCTGCCCCGGTCGCCCACAATCTCCAGCCCCTTGCTGCCGGGAAGTGTGAGTCCATAGGTGAGATTGACCTGGGTTTTGGTCACACCCTCAGACCCGGCAGGTGGCTCCGTGCCTGTGGTCGATAGGGCCGGACAGATGCCTCTATTCTCGTAGATGAGCAGGGCCGAACCCTGTCCGTCCACATCGCCCCGGTCGGCCGGCAGTGAGTGGGCAAAGACAGCATCGGGCAGCTGGCAGAAGATATTGCTGATGAAATCCACCAGATAGCAGCCCACATCGTAGAGAGCTCCGCCACCGGTCTCGCTCTGAAAGCGTATATCTCCGGCTGGTCGGCTGCTCTGATAGCAGAAGCTGGCCCTGACCTGGGTGATTTTGCCCAGCTCCTTCCGGGCCAGTTCTATCACGCGCTCGGTCAGGGGGCGAAAGCGGTACATGAAGCCCTCCATGAGAAAACGCCCCTCTTTCTCGGCCAGCCGGAAGAGTTCTTCACCTTCTCCTGAGCTCAAAACCAGCGGCTTCTCGCAGAGAACGTGTTTGCCGGCTTTTAGCGCCCTGCGTGACCAGGTGTAATGCATATGGTTGGGCAGTGATATGTAGACGGCATCTATCTCCTCATCCTCCAGCAGCTCTTCATAGGACGCATAAATTTCTATAGAGCTCTCGTCGGATTCGGAGTCTACCCCGGCTGATGGTATATATTCTTCAACAAATTTCTCAGCTCTGGAGCTGCTGCGGCTGGCCAGGGCCTTAAGGCGGGCATTACCGGCCCTGTGCAGTGCCGGAGCGAATTTCTTTCTCACGATCGAAGCGGTTCCCATTATTCCCCATTTTACTTTTTTATCCGCATTACTTTTTTCATCCTCCATTGATATTCACCTCCGCTCACTATTAACATTCCAGATGAAAAGCCCTATTCCTGTTAATTTTACTCCGGCCAGGGGACTTATTTGTTTGACTGTGGATTGTATTTCTGCTATATTAAAAGTGCGAGTTTTGTGAACATATAAACTAAATTTTTATGGAGGTGGGATAATTTGTTAACTGAGAAGAGAAACCTGCTGCTCACCACGGCACTTGCTGTAGTGCTCACACTTGGTCTGGCTCTGGCGCCTTTTTCTGCTGCGGAAGCGGCGGAGAATCACGAGCTGACTATACTGGGCACTACCGACATGCACCAGTACTTAATGCCCTATGACTACATGGCCGACGCTCCCGATGAGGGGATCGGATTTTCCAAGGTCTATACCCTTATAGAGGAGCAGCGCCAGCAGAAGGAGAACACCATGCTGCTCTCGGCCGGAGATATCATCCAGGGCAGCCTGATCGGAGAGTATGAATACCGGGTTGATCCCCTGGAGGAAGGCGAGACCCAGGCGATAGTCGAAGCCTTCAACGCCGCCGAATATGACGCTGTAGCTGTCGGCAACCACGAGCTGCAGGATTATGGCATTGAATTCTTCGAGCACGCTCTGGAAGGGGCGGAGTTTGACTGGCTCTCCGCCAATCTCAAGCGCTACGAAGATGATGAGCTCTATGTCGATCCCTACGAAATATATGAACGCGATCTGGGCGATAGAACAGTCGAGGTCGGCGTTATCAGCTTTATGCCCCCGCAGACATATGACTGGGGCCGGGATTATATGGAAGGCGAGCTCTATATTGATCAGATAGTCGATAAGGCGGAAGAATATATTCCCGAGCTGGAGGAAAAATCTGATATCGTGGTGATAGCCGCCCACACCGGTCTGGCAGCAGGCTACCGGGACGAGACTGAAAATGCCGGTATGCAGCTGGCCCAGATCGATGGTGTAGATGCCATGGTTCTAGGTCATGATCATGAAAAGTTCCCCGGCGGCTATGAAGATCTGGAGAATGTGGACAATGAAGCCGGCACAGTGCACGGTGTACCCACCGTTATGGCCGGAGCCTGGGGCAATTCACTCGGTGTTATCGATCTCGATCTGCGCTATGAGGACGAATGGGAGGTAGCCGACTTTGCCGTGGAGCTGCTGGAAGTCGATGAGACCGTAGAGTCACATCCCATGATCGAGGAGATAGCCGCCGATGTCCATGAAGCCACACTGGATTATGTCAGAACACCTGTGGCCGAAAGCGATAAGCCCTTTACCAGCTACTTCGCCCGTGTCAAGGATGCAGCCATCACTCAGATCATAAACGAGGCCCAGCTTGATTACGGCCGCGATTTCATCGAAGCCAATCCTGAATACGAAGACTATGGCGTGCTGGCCGCTGCCGCTCCCTTCCGTTTCGGCCGCGAGGGTCCCCGCGATTACACCGAAGTATCCGGTGAAATCCAGGTCAGCGATGTCAATGACATCTACATGTATCCCAATGAGATCCGCATAGTCGAATTCGACGGTGAGATGGTGCTGGAATGGCTCGAACACTCAGCTCAGAACTTCAACCAGATCGAGCCTGAAGCAGATGAACGTCAGAACCTCATCAACTGGGACTTTGCCGGCTTTTACTGGGATGTGCTGGAGGGCATAGATTATGAGATCGACATAACACAACCTGAAGGTGAGCGCATAGTAAATGCCACCTATCAGGGTGAGCCCCTCAGCGCCGATCAGGACTTCCTGGTTGTCACCAACGATCACCGCGCCAGCGGTGGAGGAGACTTCCCCCACCTTGATGGTGAGACTATAATCTACGAAACCCCCACCACCCACCAGGAGATCATCATAGAATTCCTGGACGAAGAGGGCGCGGTTGAAGCCAGCGGCAACTGGCAGATCAAGCCCTTCGATTATGAAGGTGAACTGGTTGTCCGCTCACACCCGGAAGCCTCAGAGTATATCGGGGATAGAGGGCTTAACTTCCTCGAATTTCTGGAGACAGATGAAGATGACTGGGGCATCTACCGCTTCACATTTTAACTGAGAGAAGCTTGAATGTTAAGGGAGAGAAAATATAAAATGATTGCTTAATAACAGCATAATAAATAGCATTATGAAAAGCCCCGGTTCTGCTATCAGAGCAGAACCGGGGCTTTTTTTATGAGAGTATTGATCCGCCTTTCTCACGCTCAGCTGGAGCAGCTGCTAGAGCAGCGAATCGAAGAGCTCTAAATTGGCCTCCAGCATCGATCCCCTCATGAGATCGCGCAGGGCCTGGCGGTAATGCTCGGGCCTGAGCCCGGGAATCTTCTCTGCGGCGGCCAGATGTCCCATCAGTACCACATTCTGCATGCGGGAATCCTCCAGGTCATCCTTGTAGACACGTGTTATCTCAGCATCGTATTTTTTCCCGTGTTCTTCCAGCTTCTCAGAATCGGTATCCTCTTCCTTGTCGAGGCGGGTGGAGAGTGTCTGCCAGGAGACATCGTAATAGATCAGCTCGCCCCCCGGTTTGAGATGTGTGGACATACCGCGCAGGGCCTCATTTCTTTCCAGGGCGATGACCATATCGGCCTGTCCCTTCTGTACCAGGGGAGAGTGGACTCCCTCACCCAATCTCAGGTTGGAAACTACCATTCCACCGCGCTGGGCCAGGCCGTGGGTATCGACCCCGCGCACATGGTAGCCGGCATAATCACAGGCCCTGACCATGGCCTCGCTGAGCATATTGATGCCCTGGCCGCCCACACCTATCATGTACAGGTCGAGCCTGTCAGCCCTCTCATCCTCGGGCACAGCCAACTCCTCTCTATCGGCAGTTCCGGCGATCTGCTCTTCAGTTTTACTCATGGCTCTCACCTCCCGCTTCATCCTCGGGCACGAACTCGATGGCCCTGGTGGGGCAGGTCTGCAGACAGGAGCCATCGCCTATGCAGAGATCTTCATGCACCCAGATGGTGCCATCCTCTTCCTTCTGGAAGGTGGGGCAGGCGAAATCCTGCACACACTCGTATATCTGAGCACATTCTTCCTGATCTATGCGCACATTGCGGTCTCTGTATTCACCCTG
>CAYXAK010000034.1:0-1346 GCA_964462585.1 uncultured Halanaerobiaceae bacterium | reverse complement strand
CACAGCAGCACCTCGCCCATGTTATAGGGAGGCAGCCAGCCCAGTGTGTGACAGCCGATATCGGCCACGGTGATATCCTGTTCCTCCAGGGCCTTCTTGATGGGGTGGAAGGCGGAACGGTGACCGCAGCCGGGGCACATCTGCGGCGGTCTGGGGGCCAGGGGCGATTCCCGCTTTTTTTGAGCCGTGACGGCTTCATCCGGGATCAGATCGGGCCAGCTCTTGTGCAGCACTTCAGCCACTTTATCAGGGGTGTATTCACCGATCCAGTCCTCGATATCCTGCTTGCCGATAATATCGACATCTGTATTCTCATCGAAGGCCAGAGCTTTGATCTCCTTCTCCAGCACGGCATCCAGCTCCTCTAAAATCTTGACCTCGTCATGCTCCTGCAGAAATTCTTTGATCTCACGTTCATTGAGGGGCTGAACGGCGCCCAGCTTGAGAATGTCGGGCCTGCCGGCTGAGACACCTTCACGTTCGGCCCGCTCCAGCACATCCAGAAGCGACTGGTGGGGAACACCGCTGGTGATGATGCCGCGACTCTTATTATCATTATCCTCGATCTCATTCAGACCGCGCTCCCGCACCATATGGCTTACCTTCTCGCGCCTGTTTAGGGCCCTTCTCTTCATGGGAAATACGGTATCGGTGATGGGAACATAAGGTCCGTTCTCGGGGGCAAACTGGGGCCTGTCGTCAAATTCCACGGGATTCCAGCTGCCGAATGAGACCTTCTCCTTGGCATGACAGACATGTGTGGTCAGGCGCAGTATGATCGGCATATTCTCCTGCTGTGAGATCCCGGCCGCCTCCTTATACATCTCATATACTTCCTGGGGTGTGGAGGGCTCGAGCACAGGTGTATAGGAGAGACGGGAATAGTGCAGGTTATCCTGCTCATTCTGGGAGGAGTTGGCTCCGGGATCATCCCCCAGCACTATGACCATACCGCCGATGAGCTCCATCAGACTGAGCTGGACGAAGGTATCTGCCGCCACGTTCAGACCGACGCTTTTGAAAAAGGCCGTGGAGAGATGGCCGTTGATTGAAGCCCCGAAGGCCACCTCGGTGGCCACCTTCTCATTTGTGGAAAATTCAAAGTAGAAGGGACGTTCCTCCCGGGGAATGGAGCGGATGGCCTCTGCTATCTCCGGTGTGGGTGATCCGGGGTAGGAGGTTACCACCCTGGTGCCGGCCTCGACCATAGCCCGCACGAGGGCCGCGTTGCCCAGTACTATCTCCTCATTCTCCTCGCGGGCCAGCATCACATCTTTCAGCTTTTTCATGACATCACCACCTGGAATTTTTTGAATAAAGTCCATTAATTTACTTCTTTATTCCAG
>CAYXAK010000033.1:0-21120 GCA_964462585.1 uncultured Halanaerobiaceae bacterium | reverse complement strand
AAGGCCACACCTCCGGCCAAAATCGGTGAGCCCTACTTCCAGGAAGAGGAATAGCTGGGTCCAGCTTGCAGTACAGCCCAGCAGAATACACACAGCCAGCCGGCCCCTCAGGGCCGGCTTTTATCGTCCTATTTGCAAATAAGTTTTATCTGGTATAAAATGAATTTTGAGTTGATGTTATTAAGTCATAAATATACAGGAGTGAAATAGCTGTGATATCAATTGCCGGCACTCTTCTAGCGTTTTTTCTGGTAGTATATCTCATATCCCAGCAGAAAGGCCTGGGGACATCCATGCTGATAGGTGCAGCAGTCATAGGGCTCACCTCTACGGGTGATTTTGCCCAAAATATCACAGGATTGCTTCCCACCTTTTTTGCCGGCGTGGTCGATCCCATGACGGTTCAGCTGGTGGCTCTGGTCAGCTTTGTCACCATTTTTGCCTATATGATGAAGGAGATGAGCATGCTCAGAGATCTGATCGATGTTGTAACATATTATATCAGCAGTGTTTTCATCTCGCTCATCACCATACCCTCCCTCATAGGTGTTTTGCCCATACCGGGAGGAGCGATATTTTCTGCTCCCATGATAGAGCCCCTGGGTGAGAGAATGCACCTTGATGGAGCGGAGATGACCTCTCTCAACATATTTTTTCGCCATCTCTGGTATTTTTCTTTTCCCTATATGCCCAGCATCATACTGGCCTCGTCCCTTTCCGGGATCGATATTCTCACCATCGCCGCCATGCACCTGCCCATAGTGGGTATTATGATTGTGATCGGCTGGTTATATTACAGCCGGGCTGGAGCTGGAGCCGGTGCAGATACCACCAGAGCGGAAAGCGATTCCGGGGCAGGGTTGGGAAGAGGCGATAAAAGCAGACCGGATCTTAAGATGATTGCAAATGCCATCCTGCCCTATCTCATAGTTTTAATACCTCCAATTTTCTGGGGTGTTGATTTTGCCATCTCGCTCTTTGTCGGCATCATTCTGGTGGCTCTAATGAAAAAGGAAAATTTCTCCCTGCGGATGATCAAAGAGGGATTTGATTTAAAGCTCACCTATGGTGTTTTTGGAATCATGATCTTCAGGGCATTTATAGATAACTCACAGGGTGTGGAAAATTTGACAGAGCTGTTTCTGGAGGGGGGCATTCCTCCGCTTATGCTGGCACTTGTCGTGCCCTTTGTGGTGGGGCTTCTCACCGGAAATCACGTGGGGGCTATAGGCATCTCCTATCCGGTGGTTCTCACAGTCTTTTCCGGCAGCCAGGCCTTTTCCCTCTGGCATATGGTCATATTCAGCAGCAGCTATTTCGGCTATATGATTTCTCCTTTTCATATGTGCAATATAATGACCGTGGAATATTATAACACCACACTGAAGAAATATTACAGAAATATCGCTCTGCCCCTCAGCAGCTCAGCTGCGGGCATTGTCATTCTGGGCTTGATATACTGGTTCTGGCTTTAAGGCTATAATATCTATTTGATATCAGCCGTCTGGATCAGGCAGGAAAGGTGAGTGATGGAAATGCAGTTTGAGTTTGAAAATTCTCTTTCACTTCCCCGGGCTGAGATAGATCTGCTGGCTGTGGGAGAGCTGCTGGTGGATTTAATAGCCGGGGAGGAAGCGGGAAGCTTTGCCCGTGTTAAAAATTACCGCCGTCATTTTGGGGGTTCACCAGCCAATATAGCAATGAATGTCAGCAAACTGGGTGGAGAGAGTGCGCTCATCAGCAGGATTGGGACAGATGGTCTGGGGGATTTTTTGCATGATGAGCTCCTGAAGTCGGGAGTTGAAACTGGAGGCATTGTCAGGGATCCTGATGAAAATACAACAATAATTCTGGTGACACGCAGCAGGGAATCGCCTGAATTTCTGGCCTACAGGGGGGCTGACCGCTGTCTGCAGCCTGACGATGTCTCCGCTGAACAGATAAGCAGGGCTGGCCTTGTGCATATTTCAACCTTTGCCATCTCCGCAGCTGAAAGCCGCAGGGCACTGGACAAAGTGGTGCGCATAGCCCGGGATCAGGATAGGCTTTTGGCCCTTGACCCCAACTATCGCCCACAGCTCTGGGAGGGTAATTTTCCCGGCAAAGAATATATGTGTGAACTCCTGCAGGAGGTGGAGATCGTCAAACCCTCTCTGGATGACGCCAGAGCTCTTTTTGGGCCTGACAGCAGGGAGAATTATATCAGAAATTTTCACAGCGCCGGCTGTGAGCTGGTAATTCTCACTCTGGGAGCAGATGGCCTTATCGTCTCCACCGGTGATGAGCAGAGATACTATGGTTCTATGGCCGAAGATGTTGTGGACACCACCGGTGCCGGTGATGCCTTCTGGTCCGGATTTTATACAGGGATATTCAGAGGCAGAACACTGCATAGATCTGTGCAGCTGGGAAGTGCGCTGGCGGCAGAAACTCTAAAGCAGGTGGGGGCGATGATCTCTCTGCCCTCAGTGGAGGACCTGCAGAGAAAATACGAACTGAAGTAAAGGGTGAGAAGAAATGAACGAGAGTCCGGATTTGATTTCCTTTTTCAATCCCCAGGGCAATTTCGATCCTGAGGACAGCTACTGGACCGAGCATCCCGACTTTGGCGGGCAGCTGGTATATGTTAAAGAAGTAGCTCTGGCTCTGGCCGAAGAATTCGGGGTAAGGGTCGATATAATAACAAGGCAGATCGATGATTCCGACTGGCCGGAATTTTCACAGCCTATCGACAGCTATCCCCGCAGCGATCTGGTGCGCATCGTCCGAATACCTTTTGGTGGCAGTCAATTTTTGAGGAAGGAGAAGCTCTGGCCCTATATTATAGACTATGTAAAGGGGATTGAAGAACTCTATGAGCAGGAGGATATGTGGCCTGAGATTGTCACCACTCATTATGGGGATGGAGGACTGGCAGGTGCTATCTTCTCCGAGCGCAATGGAACTCCCTTCACCTTTACCGGACATTCTCTGGGGGCCCAGAAGATGGATAAGCTGGATGTAAACAGAGATAATCTTGATGAGATGCTATCACGTTTTAATTTCCACCTGCGGCTGGCGGCTGAAAGAGTCAGCATGGCCAATGCTCACACCAAATTCGTCTCCACCACCCAGGAGAGGGATACACAGTATACACATCCCGCTTACAGGGGTGTGGTCGATACTGAGAATGAGAGGGAATTTGCTGTAGTACCACCCGGTGTCAATCTGGACATATTCAACCCTCATCTAGACGAAGAGGATGAGAGAGTTGAGGATCTCGTGGCCGAAAAGTTTGCCCGGGATCTAAAGGAAGGCCGCAGTGATAAACCTGCTATCATAGCGGCCAGCAGACTGGACGAAAAGAAAAATCACAGAGGTCTGGTAGAAGCTTTTGCGGCCAGCGATGAGCTGCAGCAGAGGGCCAATCTGGTTATGACACTGCGGGGAATAGATAACCCATTCCGGGATTACAGTGAGGCTGATGAAGAGGAGAAAGATGTTCTGGACAATATCATGGCTGTGATTGAGGAGAATGACCTCAGAGGCAAAGTCAGCATGTTCTCACTGGGCAGCCAGCAGGAACTGGCTTCATGTTATAGAGTTCTGGCCCGGAAACAATCAGTCTTTGCTCTGGTTTCCTTCCACGAACCATTTGGGCTGGCTCCTATCGAGGCCATGGCTTCGGGGCTGCCGGTGGTGGCCACAGAAAATGGCGGACCGGAGGAGATTCTGCAGGAGCAGGGAAGAGAATACGGAGTTCTGGTAGATCCCGAATCTCCTGAGGATATTGCCCGGGGTTTGATGAGGATACTTAAAGATGACAAAAGCTGGCATAAGTACAGGAAGGCCGGCAGAGAAAGAGTGCGGGAGAAGTACACCTGGGAGGCCACCGCCGCCGGTTATCTGGACCGTCTGCAGAATATTCTGGAAAGCCCGGAGGACTATGAGCCGGCATCCTCTCTGGATATCCCCGACTATTTTATCAGCGGTGAAGCAGAGGAAGAATTAGTAGATGATCTCAAGTCGATCTATCCCCCCTGCAGATAAAAACAAATCCATACAAAATATGAGGTGATTACTATATGGTAAAAGATCAGACGCTTGTCCTGTTAAAACCGCAGGCGGTAAAGCGACAGCATGTTGGCGAGATCATCAGCAGGCTGGAAAAAGCAAATTTTACCATAGAGAGAATGAAGCTGGAGCGGTTTTCCCGCGATCTTCTGGCCGAACTCTATCAGGAACACAAGGGCAAAGACTTTTACGAGAGCATTGTGGGTGGGTTTGCCGGGGAGCCCATGGTGGCCCTTGTTTTGAGCGGAACTGAGAATACGATCGGGCGAGTCAGGTCACTGATGGGTGCTACTGACCCTGCGGAAGCTGCTCCGGGCACCATCCGCGGCGATTTTGCCCACGATATGGAGCCGGATAACATAATGCATGCCTCGGACTCCCCTGAAACTGCGGCCAGAGAGATAAACCTCTTTTTTCCCGAACACCTCAAAAGCTGAATGAAAAAACCCCCGGCCAAAAATTTCCCGCCGGGGGTTTTGCTGACATTATTCAGGTCCTCGAAGTGATTGGTGATCAGCCGCTGCCGGATTCAAAACGGGTCTCGGTCCCTTCGATGAATATTTTCTCCCTCTGTTTGAAGAGCACCACTATCACCACTGTGGAGATAATAAGGGCTGGCAGCAGATGACTTATATTGTAGAGAAGAGAATAAAGCCAGGCGCTCTGTCCCTCGGGGGCAGCATCGGCAAAGAATATTACACCTGCCCAGAAGTGGGATAAGAATCTGGCACCACCACCTGTGATCAGAGCGGCTATCAGGGATGCGGATTTTATCTTTCCGGCAGATGTGAAAACGGGGATGAATCCGGCCAGACCAACAAGGGTATAGGCCAGAGGATAATCCAGTATGAGCTGGGCTGGATGGACGATATAGGGGCCGGTTATCAGCTGGAGAAGGCCGTGCACCAGACCGGTGATCATGCCCGGCACCCCGCCCCAGCGAAAGGCAACGAATAGAATTGGCAGCATCTCAAGATTGACAGAGCCCCCCTGGGGCATTCTCCAGAGGGTTATGAAACTCAGGATTGTGGATAGAGCTGCAGCCACTGCAATTTCAGCCATCAATCTGACCCTTCTTGAAGACATAATAAAACTCCTCCCTTTAAGAGAGAGCTACCGGAATAACTGGAGGAGAATGAAATCTATTTCCCTGCGCCTGCATTACCAGGATCAGGTTATAAGGGTCGATGTTTCCATCCTCTCAGCCTCCGGTGAGGCTCCCCTCTGTGATATAAATTTTATTCGATCTCATCCACATATAATATCTTCAATAAGCATCTTTAAAATCCTTTTTTTGCAGGCAGGATATTTCCTCCCTGCCGCCCCGGGCCCGGGGCGGGAATCTTGACATAGTAGTAGTTATATGCTAACATTATACTGGTTTTAGAGTGGCATAAACTCAGGTGTGCGGAGGTGGCGGAACTGGCAGACGCGCTAGACTTAGGATCTAGTGGGGTTTCCCTGTGAGGGTTCGAATCCCTCCCTCCGCACCATTTTATTATTTTTATTTTTACTTATCGATATTCACTGGATATAACCTGACATCCAATCTCATTCATGTCATCCCCGGGCCGGGCTACAATCAGCCCAGTCGGGGGTAATTTAATAAATTTTCGTCGGTGATCTATTCATCAAAAGTTAAGGAGGGCATTATCTCATGGTTATGAAAGTAGAAAAGGACAAACTGGAAGGAAATCGAGTTCGGCTTAAAGTCACCATCGAGAAAGAAGCGGTTAACAATGCACTTGATCATGCTTACAACAAGATAAAAGAAGAGGTTGACATACCGGGCTTCAGACAGGGTAATGTACCGAGGAAGGTGCTGGAATCTAAATTTGGCGAGGAAATTTTTCATAAAGATGCTCTGGATATACTAATCCCCTCCCAGTATTCAGAGGCGGTCGAAGAAGCGGACATAGAGCCCATAGATGAGCCCGAGATTGAGGATTACAGCATTGCCCGCGATGAAGAAGGCTCATTCACAGCTGAAGTAGAGGTGAAACCTGAGGTTGAGCTGGGTCAATATACTGGTTTTGATATCGAACGAGAAGAAGTCGAAGTGACAGAAGAAGAGGTGGAAGAGTCCATAGAGCGCATGCAGGAAGAGCGCAGTCAGCTGGTCAGCACCGAGGGCAGCATGGTTCAGGAAGGCGACCATGTGGTTTTGGATTTCACAGGCTTTATAGATGGTGAACAGTTTCCCGGCGGCAGTGCCGAAGAATTCATTCTGGAGATAGGATCCGGAGATTTTGTGCCCGGTTTTGAGGAGGAGCTGATCGGCAAAGAGGTCGACGAGGAGAAAACTCACGAGATCAATATCACCTTTCCCGGAGATTATCAGGCCGAAGATCTCGCCGGCGAGGATGCCGTCTTTGAAGTTGTAGTAAAAGAGATCAAGAAGAAAGAGGTCCCCGAGCTGGATGATGAATTTGCTCAGGAAGCCGGGGATTATGATACATTTGAGGAGATGAAAGAGGAGATCAAAGATCAGATAAAAAGCCGGAAAGAGGAACAGGCCCGGATGCAGGCCGAAAATGAGATCATAGAGAAGGTGGCCGGGGAAGCCGAAGTTGAAGTGCCCGAACAGCTCATAGACGAAGAGCTTGATCAGATGTACCAGCAGATGGTGCAGAATCTGCAGTCTCAGGGTGTGGATGTTGAGGAGTTTTTCGATCACAGCGGTATGGATGAAGAAGAATGGCGCCAGGAGAACCGCGATGATGCCAGGATGAGAGCCCGCAATAATCTGGTCCTGGAAGCAATAGCCGCTGCTGAAGATATCGAAGTGAGCGAGGAAGAGATTGAGGAACAGGTTGAAGAAATTGCCGATCAGAATGATCAGGATGTTGAGCAGATCAAGCAGTTCCTGCAGATGCAGGGGCAGCTGGATAATATAGAGAGAGGACTGAAAATGAAAAAGACTATTGATTTCCTCCTAGAAAACAATTAAAATGAAAATAAGGAATGTGTGATAATACAGCAGGAGGTGTTTTCATGAATTTAGTGCCGATGGTGGTCGAACAGACCCGGCGGGGAGAGCGCTCCTATGATATCTATTCCCGTCTTCTAAAAGATAGAATTGTTTTTCTCGGTTCCCATGTCACAGATGAGATTGCCAATCTGGTCATCGCTCAGATGCTGTTTTTAGAGGGAGAGGATCCCGATAAGGATATCTACCTGTATATAAACAGCCCCGGCGGTTCAGTGACAGCCGCCCTGGCCATGTATGATACGATGCAGTACATTAAACCCGACGTATCAACAATATGCATGGGTCAGGCAGCAAGTGCCGGTGCCCTGCTTCTGGCAGCAGGTGCCGAGGGCAAAAGACACGGCCTTCCCTATTCCCGGGTGATGATACATCAGCCCGCTGGGGGTATTCAGGGCAAAGCCAGTGAAGCAGAAGTCCATATCCAGGAACTGCTCAGAATCAGGGAGATTCTAAATGAAATTCTCAGTGATCATACCGACAGGACCGTAGAGGAAATAGAAGAGGACGTGGAGAGAGATTATTTCATGGATGCAGAAGAGGCCAAAAATTATGGTATAATTGACGATATAATAACCCGCAGCGAATTACAGGATAATTAGTTTTCTCTAATGAGGTGATTGAATGTTTAAATTCGGAGAAGAGAAAGGTCAATTGAAGTGTTCCTTCTGTGGTAAGAGCCAGGAACAGGTGCAGAAACTTGTGGCCGGACCTGGTGTATATATATGTGATGAATGCATCGACCTCTGCAATGAGATAATTGAAGAAGAGCTCGATGAGGATATGGACCTCGACCTGCAGAGCCTGCCCAAACCCGGCGAGATAAAGGATATTCTCGACCAGTACGTGGTGGGGCAGAATAGAGCTAAAAAGACGCTATCCGTTGCGGTATACAATCACTACAAAAGAGTAAATTCTGATATGAAAATAGATGATGTGGAGCTGGAGAAGAGCAATATAATGATGATAGGCCCCACAGGCTGCGGCAAAACGCTTTTGGCTCAGACTCTGGCCCGGATACTTGATGTGCCCTTTGCCATCACCGATGCCACCTCGCTCACAGAAGCAGGTTATGTGGGAGAGGACGTTGAGAATATACTGCTAAAATTGATTCAGGCTGCAGATTATGATGTGGAAAAGGCTGAAAAGGGCATTATCTATGTCGATGAGATAGATAAAGTTGCCCGCAAATCCGAAAATCCCTCTATAACCAGAGATGTCTCCGGGGAGGGTGTGCAGCAGGCACTTCTCAAAATTCTTGAGGGCACCACGGCAAGTGTACCCCCACAGGGTGGCAGAAAGCACCCCCATCAGGAGTTCATCCAGATAGATACCTCAAATATACTCTTCATCGCCGGAGGCTCATTTGACGGTCTGGATGATGTCATAAACAACCGTATCAAGGATAAATCTCTAGGCTTTGGAGCGGATATCCAGACCCACGAGGAGAAGGACAATATAGGCGATACTTTGAAACATGTGCTGCCCCAGGATCTGCTCCACTATGGTTTGATCCCGGAATTCATCGGACGCATGCCGGTGCTGGTCACTCTCGACGAGCTGATGGAGGAGGATCTGGTGGAGATTCTGACCACACCCCGAAATGCACTTGTCAAACAGTACAAGAAGTTTTTTGCCATGGATGATGTTGAGCTGGAATTCACCGATGAGGCCCTTATGGCCATCTCTCAAAAGGCACTGGGACGCAACAGCGGAGCCCGAGGACTCAGGTCTGTGGTGGAAAATTCCATACTCGATGTAATGTACGAACTGCCCTCCTACCAGGACATAAAAAAATGTATTATCACCAAAGAGGTAGTCGAGGAAAATGCAGAGCCCGAGCTGATACGCCACAGTGATAACCGTGAGGAAACAGCTTAATTATAAACAATAGCCAGCATCAGGAGGTGTGACCGGCCAGGCAGCAGCTGTTCTGGCCCGGTGCAGCCTCCTCTTTGTTTTGAAAATAATTTTTATGAGAGTGTGATCGATATGTTTGATGATGTGGAGTTTATAAAGAGCGCCCATGAATCAGATCAGTATCCCCGCCATATGTTCCCTGAGGTCGCTTTCTCCGGTCGTTCCAATGTCGGCAAATCTTCATTGATAAATATGCTGCTGGGCAGGAAAAAACTGGCCCGGATCAGCTCAACTCCGGGAAGAACCCGGAGTATAAATTTTTTCCGAGTCGATGATCGCTTCTGTCTGGTTGATCTGCCCGGCTATGGTTATGCCAGAGTGCCCGAAGAGGAGAAGGACAGATGGGCATTTTTGATCGAGGATTATCTGCACCATCGCCGGAACTTACGCGGTATAGTACAGATCGTTGATGCCCGTCATGAGCCCAGTGAAGATGACATTCTCATGATGGACTGGCTTATGGCTGCCGACCTGGATTTTATCGTTGCGGCAACAAAATGTGACAAACTTAATCGCAGCCAGCAGAATATTCAGAAGGAGATGATAGCCCGGGAGCTGGGAATAGATGAATGCATTGTGGTGCTGACCTCCGCCACCGAGGGTTACGGAAAAAAGAGGCTGACCACTTTCATCAAAGAACTTCTGGGCTAGGAGTTGCGCTATACTGCTGTCAGGAGGGGAAGCTGTTGGACGAGGTTGAAAATAGCGATGAATTTTCTGCCTCCGCCAGCTATGAGGCATTTGCAGAAATATATGATGAGATAATGACTTCTGTTCCCTACAGCTGCTGGTGTGATTATCTGCTGTTTTTATGTCGCTATCTCGGTGCCGGCAGTCCGAAGAGGCTGCTGGAGCTGGCCTGCGGCACCGGCAGCATGATGGAGCAGTTTTTAAGAAAAGCTGATATATTTATGATCGATGGACTCGACAGATCAGGGGCGATGCTGGAAAAGGCCCGTCAAAAATTAAGCGATCATCGCCAGATGGTCGAACTGAGCGAGCAGGATATGAGATCATTTGCCCTGGCGAGGAATTATGATCTTATCTATTCTGTTTTTGACAGCATGAATTATATTCTGGATCTTGACGATTTAAAAGAGGTTTTCGCAGCAGCTGCCGGCCATCTGAGCGAGGACGGTCTATTTATATTTGATTATAATACCCGCTCACGCCTTAAATCAATTGAATCCGGGTATTCTCATTTTGAAGGTGAGGAATTCACCTGCCAGTGGCAGGATATTGTCAGAGAAGAGGAGAATATCTGGGAGGTTAAACTGACCATCAGCCTGACAGGCCGATCCGGCTTCTATAGAGAGCGCCATCTGGAGACAGCTTTTCCCCTCTCCAGTCTGGAAGAGCTTCTCCGTTCACAGGGCTTTAAATTTGTCCGCTGCTATGATAATATTTCTCTCAATAGAGGAACAGAGACAAGCTCCAGAGTATATTTTGTGGCAGGGTTAAGTCCGCCTGCTGACACTTCATTGGTCAGAAAAGCAGGTTTGAGAGCAAGATGGGCGCTGAAAAAGATCAAGTATTTTGTCGGGCTGAGCTGAAGAAGGAGGAGACCAAGATATGAACAATAAAATTTTGACCGGAATTTCAATTATAATCATCCTGTTGATAATAGGCTTTGGTTTTATGACCCAGGAGACCGAGGAGACTGCGGTTTCCGATCTGGTGGAGTATGAGGATAATGTTCTGCTACTTGATACCATGAATACCGTCAGGGTTTACGCCCCCGGTGAGGAAGAGGGCAGAGCAGCTGTCGATAGGGTTTTTGCCCGCCTAGAGGAGATTGACGAAAAACTTGATATCTATAAAGAGCACAGTGAGATATCCAGGATAAACCAGAATGCAGGAGGAGAACCTGTTGAGGTCAGCCAGAAGACTTATGATCTGCTTCGGGATTCGGTTGAGTTAGCCCGTGAACTGGAAGGCGATTTTGATCCCACCATAGGAGCGCTGACTCTTCTGTGGGGATGGGGCAGTGAAGATGGGCCCTCCGTTCCGGCTGAAGAGGAAATTGCGGCAACGATTGATCTTGTGGATTATGAGAAGATCCACTTTGATGAGGAGAATACCGCTGTCTCTCTGACTGAAGAGGGTATGGAGCTGGATCTGGGGGCAATAGCCAAAGGTTATGCTTCTGTGGAAGCATACAGGATTCTGGAAGATACCGGGGTGGATAGTGCCTTTATAAACCTGGGCGGAAATATTACACTCATGGGTATCAAACCCGATGAAACTCCCTGGAGGATAGGCATACAGAATCCCCGCGCCGGTCGGGGTGAAGTTATGGCTGCAGTCAATGTTGATGAAGAGGATATTGAAAGGCACAGAGCAATCGTCACCTCCGGAGATTATGAGCGTTATTTTGAAGAGGATGGTGAGGAATATCATCATATAATAGATCCTGCTACAGGTTATCCCTCAGATCACGGGATAATAAGCACTTCCATCATCACAGAAGATCCCCTGAAAGCTGATGCTTATTCAACAGGGATTTTAGTCCGGGGACTTCCCGGGCGGGATCTGATAGAGGAACAGGAGAATATGGAAGCTATTTTTATTAACGAGGATATGGAGGTTTATGTGACCTCCGGTGTAGAGGACGAGCTGGAGATATTCGATGATGAGTTCACCGTGGTTGATTGGGATGAATTGATTGATTAGTTGAAGCGTTGAGACAGATATGATATCATATATTGTGCAGTGGGGCTATAGCTCAGCTGGACAGAGCGGCAGATTCCTAATCTGCAGGCCGCAGGTTCAAATCCTGCTAGTCCCACCATCTCTATACTGATTATAAAAGTATTTCCTCGGGTTTTTCTGGCCCGGGGATTTGCTATTTCTTCCGGCCCGGATTCCAACTCATTTCTTATTTTAAATTCAAAAAAGGAATTTTTTGTTTATACCCAGAAGTATGTAATAGCAAATAAATACATAAAAGAGGAGGGCTTTTCTGTGTCAAAGAGCTATAATTATCAGGATAGAATTTTAAATCACGTCCGCAAGAACAACATCAAGGTAACTGTTTATCTCATCAGCGGCTATCAGCTCAATGGTTTTGTGGAGGGCTTTGATAATTTCACGATTATCCTGGAGGACGGCGGCAAGAATAAGCTGCTGTTTAAGCATGCGATCTCCACCATAGAACCCGCAGCTTCAATTGAGGAGGCCATGCCTTCCGGGGGAGAGGAATAATTAAGTATAATTAACCCGAACAGGAGGGGATCATATGCGGGATTATTCCGGAGCTGCAGTTGTTGTGCTGCTGTTGATATTTGCACTGTTCTGGCTTGTTCCCTGTGAAGCAGTACAGGCCGATGAAAAAACGGAACTGACTGTGGCCGTGGGAGAAGTGGGAATAGAATACGAGACTGTGGTCACTGCGGCTGAAATGTATATGGAGGAAAATCCCGACATATCGATCGAACTGGTTGAATCCCCGGAACCTTCTGAAGAAAGGTTGAGTTATTTTCTCAACTATTTTGAACGTGAGAGTCCGGAGATAGATATTTTTCAGATAGACGTCATCTGGCCCGGGATACTGGCCGAGCACCTTGTGGATTTATATGAGATGGGGGCAGAGGAGCATCTGGAGGGGCATTTTGATTTTGTCATAGAGAATAATACCACCACTGCCGGCGAACTCATCGCCATGCCCTGGTTTGTAGATGCCGGCATGCTCTATTACAGGGCTGATCTCCTCGATGAATACGGCCTTGATCTGCCCGAGACATGGTGTGAGCTGGAGGAGAAGGCCCGGATTATAATGGAGGGAGAAAGAGAGGAAAATCCTCAGTTCTATGGATATGTCTGGCAGGGTGATGCCTACGAGGGCCTTACCACCAATGTTCTGGAATGGTTTGCCTCCAATGATGGGGGAAGGATTGTATCTCCCGAAGGTGAAGTGACGGTATTGAATGATAATAATGAGTATATGCTGAATAAGGCAGCCGGCTGGATTGGTGATATCAGCCCCCGCGGTGTCACCGGTTTTCTGGAGGAAGATGCCCGGGCAATCTGGCATGAGGGCAATGCAGCTTTTATGCGCAACTGGCCCTATGCCTATGGTCTGAGTCAGGAGAGCGAGCAGATCGAAGAATTTGGTGTAACCCGGATTCCCGCCGGGCCTGAAGGTGAGAGCGCCTCGGCTCTGGGCGGGTGGCATCTGGGTGTAAGCGATTACAGTGAGAATGTGCAGGAAGCTGCAGAGTTTGCTTTTTATCTGGCCGGTGAAGAGGTGCAGAAGCTGAGGGCCGTTGAGGCTTCACTGCCTCCCACCATCATAGACCTATATGATGATGAAGAGGTTCTGGAAGCCAACCCCTATTTTGCCGAGTTTTTTGACATGTTCGAGGAAGCAGTCCCCCGACCCTCCTCCCAGACAGCCCCCTATTATGATGCAGTTTCTGAGATCGTCTTTACCGAGGCACATTCTGCTCTAACAGGGGCACAGGATCCGCTCTCAGCTCTGGAGAATATGCAGCTGGGGATCGAAGATATCCTGGGCCGGGGAGTAGAAGATATTGATATTTGAGTTTCTGATGAGAGATAAATATTGAGGTGTAAAGATGACCGATTATGGTGGATATGACAGCGAAGAGATAGCCAATGCGGTTCTGCATGGAGTCGGTCTGGGTATGGCCATAGCCGCCCTTGTTGTGCTCATCATCGTGGCCTATATTCAGGGTGAGGCCAGACATATCACCGCCAGCAGCATCTACGGAGCCACACTCGTCATATTATATCTCTCCTCCACACTCTATCACAGCTTTCCCCGGGGCAGGACCAAATATGTGCTGAAGATAATAGATCACTCAGCGATCTATCTGATGATAGCCGGCACCTATACCCCTATAACCATAATATTTTTGCGGAGCAGGCTGGGCTGGTCGGTGTTCAGCATCGTTTGGGCTATTGCCCTGGCAGGGATAATCACCAATATATTCTGGTTTGAGAGGATGAAGAAGGTTTCTCTGCTTCTCTACCTGATCATGGGATGGCTGAGTATTTTGACACTGAGGCAGCTTCTGGTCTCATTGAGCAGCACCAGCATAATATTTCTGGTGCTGGGCGGGATTTTTTACTCCGTCGGCACCATCTTCTATATCAAAAAAGATCTCAGATTTAATCATGCCATCTGGCATATATTTGTGCTGGCCGGGAGTATAGCCCACTTTTTCACAGTGCTTTTGAGCCTTGTCAGCTGATTTTTTATTTCTCATCTTTTTTTCTCATCCTCCTATTCAAAACACCTCCCCCGATACATTTTAATAGTTGACTTTTACACTTTAAAATGGTATGATTACAGTATTATAGATGGAAATATAATTTTTTGCTTTGCCTGACAGCATGTCAGGTGCGGATTCCGCCGGGGGAGGTGAGTCCTGTGAAGGGTACGGGTATTGTTAGAAGGCTCAATGAACTGGGGTCTGTTTCCATTCCCAAAGAGATGAGAAAGAAAATGCATATGGAAGAGAACGAATCCGTGGAAATTTTCGTGGGAGATGATGGTGAGATAATCTTAAAAAAATATCAGCCCGGCTGTATATTCTGCGGTGAGATAAATGATACGATAGCACACCGGGGCAAAAGAATCTGTGGAAGCTGTCTGGAAATAGTGGAAAGTAAAAGAGATGAAAGCAGTTAGATTGAGGAGGTATTTTTTTGCTGAGAGATGTACTGATGCTCGGGCACCCCGGCCTGCGCCGTGAGGCCGATGAAATTGACGATTTTGACGGGGAGCTGGAGATGATAATATCAGATCTGCGCGATACACTGCATCATCTTCAGGGCCAGAATAATATGGGAAGGGCTCTGGCCGCCCCTCAGATCGGGTATCATAAGCAGGTCATATACTGTGACAGTGGAGATAAGGAGCTAATCATGGTAAACCCTGATATTGTGAACATGAGTGAAGATAAATTTTCTGTCTGGGACAGCTGTTTCAGCTTTGATCTCTCATTCTTTGTCAGAATCCGGCGCCATACCAGAATTGAAGTTGAATTTGAAGATGGCCGGGGAGAAAGCAGAGAAGAACTATTCGAGGAGGAGATGTCTGAGCTGTTTCAGCATGAAATCGATCATCTGCACGGTATTCTGGCCACAGACCATCTCGGAAAGAGAACTGCAGAAGGGGAGAATATCGTGATGAGGGAGGAATGGGAGAGGAGATTTGCTGATTTATGAAAATAGGGCGGCATTTGCCTTGATTAAATTCTTTATTTGAGTTATAATACAAAAAACGATAAAAAGCGATATAAAATAATGTCGTGGAAGGAATTAGAGTAATTCTGCTCCTCTCCTCCAGCGAGCCGGTGGTGGTGGAAGACCGGTGGATGGGCGGAATGAACGCGAGCTCTGGAGACTGCTCTCTCCCGTCTTTTAGACGGGGTGAGGGCCGCAGACCGGCGTTAAAGGTTAGAGTGGATCGCTTTCATCCTGAAGGTGATCAAGTTAGAGTGGTATCGCGGAAACCAATCCGTCTCTTGTCCAGAATCCGGACAGGGGGCGGATTTTTATATTTATTAAACTGCACGCAGTTCACAAAAAGGAGGAGTTAAAACATGGCTGTTCCCTTCTATCTGTCAGGGGCTGCCTGTATGCGCGCATCCAGGCAGAAAAGAATATAGAAAGCTGCCCGAAGGTAAAGATATGATCATTTTAACTTGAAAAGTTTAGTTCGATTCAGTGGATATCAGTATTCAAAATAACGGGAGGTAAAAATCATGAGCGATTCCATAGATTCCATACTGCTTGCGTATTCTGGAGGACTCGATACCTCGGTTTCGATAAAATGGCTTCAGGAAAAATACGATGCCGATATAGTGACTTTTACTGTTGATCTGGGACAGGCGGATTTTGAGCCACAGAAACTGGAGAAAAAAGCATATAATACCGGTGCCAGCGATGTTATCATCACCGATCTCAAAGAGGAATTCATTGAGGATAAGGTATTTGCGGCCCTGCAGATCCAGGCCCGCTATGAAAATAAATATCCTCTGGCCACAGCGCTGGCCCGACCTCTGATTGCAGAGGAGATGGTGAAGGCCGCGAACAGGTTTGATATTGATGCAGTTGCACATGGCTGTACGGGAAAGGGTAATGATCAGGTGAGATTTGAGACCGCGATTTCCGCTCTGGATCCTGATCTGGAAATAATAGCACCGCTGAGGGACTGGGGTTTTACCACCAGGGATGAAGAGCTTGAGTATGCAGAAGAACACGGCATACCGGTCAAAGCCACCAAAGATTCGCCCTACAGCATAGATGAAAATCTATGGGGGGTAAGTGTGGAATGCGGTCCCCTGGAAGATCCGGATCAGGCCCCACCTGAAGATGCATTTCAGTGGACGGAGGCCCCTGTTGATGCCCCCGATGAGCCCGAGAGCATAGCGGTGGAGTTCAGTGAGGGTGTACCTATAGCCCTTAACGGAAGCAGGCTCTCTTCGGTGCAGATAGTCAAAAGGCTAAATGAACTGGGAGCAGAACATGGTATCGGCAGAATCGATATGGTGGAAAACAGGCTTGTGGGCATAAAATCGCGCGAGCTGTACGAGGCGCCGGCTGCCACCATACTTCTCAGAGCCCACAGGGAGCTGTCCGAACTGGTTCTGGACAGAGAGTCACTTCATTTCCTCGATAGAATCAGACCAAAATATTCGGAGCTCGTATATAACGGGCTGTGGCATTCACCTCTAAGACAGGCACTGCAGAATATGCTGTCCAGCTATGCTCCCAGCATTTCGGGTGTGATAGAGATGAAACTGCATAAGGGCAATATGCAGATCACGGGCAGAAAATCATCCCGATCACTCTATGATTTGGGGCTGGCCAGCTATGATCACAAGGACAGCTTTGACCACAGTGCAGCTGCAGGTTTTATCAAAATTTGGTCGCTTCCCCTGCAGGTTGTAAAACAGCAGCATAAAGAAGCAGAGGAAGAGGTGTCGTCGAAAATAGCGAGACTGGCTAAATAAATGGCTGGAAAGGGGTTAAAACATTGAAACTCTGGGGAGGACGCTTTGAGGAAAAAACGGGAGGGAAGTTTGCCGCCTTCAACTCTTCCCTCTCAAGTGATTTTCGCCTTTATCCCTATGACATTCAGGGGAGCAGAGTTCATGTGAAAATGCTCTCCCGTCAGGGTATAATTAAAGAGGGTGAATGTGAAAAGATACTTGAAGGACTGGACTGTGTCGAGAAGAGACTCGATGAAATTGCCGAAGACGATGCCGGCGCTTCCCGGCTGCCGCCAGGGGCTGAGGATATTCACAGCCTTGTCGAAGGTATGCTGCAGGAAGAGATCGGTGATCTGGCCGGCAAAATGCATACCGCCAGAAGCCGCAATGATCAGGTCGCCCTGGATATGAAGCTCTATATGAAAGATCAGATCTCGATTACAGCTGATCTCATAACCGATTTGATCGAGCGGATGCTTGATCTGGCCGGGGATCATGTAGAAGCCATCATGCCCGGCTATACCCACCTGCAGGCGGCTCAGCCGGTGACACTTGCCCATCATTTTTTAGCACACTGCCAGCAGCTGAAGCGTGATCACGGCAGACTGGGGGATTTAAAAGAGCGCATGAACACCTCCCCTCTGGGCAGTGGAGCTCTGGCCGGAACCACATTTGCAGTTGACAGGGAATGGACGGCAGAGAAGCTGGATTTTGCCGGACCTGCCCTAAATTCGATGGATGCTGTGAGTGATCGCGATTATCTGCTGGAATTCCACAATGCTGCGGTCATAATCATGACCCATCTCAGTTCTCTGGCCGAGGAGATGGTGATCTGGAACTCGCAGGAGTTTGATTTTATGGAGATAAGCGACAGTGCGGCCACGGGCAGCAGCATTATGCCCCAGAAGAAAAACCCCGATATACCGGAATTGATAAGGGGTAAGAGCGGCAAAATGCTGGGGAATTACACCCAGCTGGCCCATGTGCTCAAATCGCTGCCGCTGGCCTACAATAAGGATCTGCAGGAGGATAAGGAGAATGTATTTGCTGTGGTCGATACACTGCAGGAAGTCCTCATCATCCAGGCTGAATTTATTGCCGAGATAGATTTTAACCTGGATAAAATGGCCGAAGCTGCAGAAAAAGGATATGTCAATGCCACAGAGCTGGCGGACTATCTTGCCCGCCTGGGGCTGCCCTTCCGCAGAGCCCATGAAATTGTGGGCGAGATAGTTACCTATGCCCTGGAAAACCAGCTAAAACTGCAGGAGATCTCTGCCGGTCAATGGCGGGAGCTGCTGCCACTGCCGGCAGAGGAGATAGACCTGGAGGAACTGTATGAGAATCTCAAAATTGAAAGGGCGGTGGAGAGAAGAGACCATACCGGAGGCCCGGCTCCGGCAGAGGCCGAAAGGCAGATTGCGGATTTCAGAAAATGGCTGGGGAGGCAAACTGAGAGCCGGGAAGGGATATGAGGTCTGTAATCGAACCCGTCCGGTATCTTATCTCTCCCCCGGCACTTACGCGCAGATTATTGCGGCTCTGATAGTATTCATAGCTGCTGCGATCTCCTATCAGAATGACATCTCCCCTAACGCTTTCCACATTAACCTCAGAAGCACCGGTGATATCATCGGCAAAGCTCACATAGACATCGCCCCTCTCTGCTCTGATGTTGACCGTGGCGTTGCCTGCTATTGAATTCTCAAATCTGACGAATATATTGCCGGTGCTGCTCTCCACATTCACCTCTGCAGTTCCCGCTATATGACCCTCAAATTCTCTGTATATATCATCATCTTCCCTGACATCCACTCTCTCACGTCCGGTTATATTATCCCTTTCGACTTCCGGTTCCTCATCGGGCCTGAGACCGATGGGTACGTCATCAGCACTCAAACCGAAGATCAGAACAAGTATGAGAAATATGAGAATTATTCTTTCCATTATATCTCCTCCTGCCATAAATATTCTCTATATGAGGCCTGAATCCTTCCTGCTGGAGAGCGAAAAGAGATTCAGGGCTGCTAAATTTCGTCTAAAAAGAGGAAATCAGCAGTTTTTATGCAATTATTACACTGAGAAAGAAAAAATTATGTGATGTGAAAGGGGAAATTATTTTGAGAGATCTCAGGCGAGATAGGTCCAGGGTTCTCAGGCTCACAGTCTTGAGCACAGCCGCCTATATTTTTATGATCACCATGAATTTCCTGGCCAACTATCTACCCCTCAACGATATTACAACTGGAGCCATATCTGATCGCTATGCCAACCCCTTTACACCTGCCGGATTTACTTTTGCCATCTGGGGGCTTATCTATCTTCTTCTGGCCGGGACTTTGATATTTTTGATCAGGGGAGTTGTGAAAAAATGGGAAAGGCCGGAAGTGATTATGGTCAGAATAAGCTGGCCCTTTATCATATCTTCCCTGCTCAACGGTCTCTGGATTGTCAGCTGGCATTATGATCAAATACTGCTATCTCTTATCATCATGCTGGGCATACTCTTCTCATTAATCTGGCTTTATAGGCGACTGCAGGGACTGGTATTCTCACCGGGGCGATATCTGCTGCCATTCAGCGTATATCTGGGCTGGATTTCCGTCGCCACTGTGGCCAATGTCACAGTCTATACTGTGGCCGTGGACTGGGGGCGGCTGGGAATGTCCGACGATTTCTGGCTGGCAGCTGTTTTTGTGGCCGTACTCTTTATAACAGGCTATATGGTGTTCGTATATAATGATATCGCTTTTGCTCTGGTGGTTCTCTGGGCTTTAACCGGTATATTCACCGCCCGCTGGCAGGAGGCCGGAGGCGTTAATTTTGCCGCTGCCGCCGCCCTTGCTGCTGGACTGATCGTAATGGGGCTTATCATCAAAAAAATGCGCCTGAATCAGAAATTCTAACCGGGAAAGGAGAAATTCCTATGACAGTGGTATCTCTGCGCATGAAGACCTCGATTGTAATGGGAGCTCTGCTGGGGGTTGTCTGTATTATTGGCGCCGGGGCCCGAACCGGGTTATGGGGAAATTTTATGTATCTTCTGGCCTTATGGTATAATAGGTTGCTGATGGGGGTTGTGATAGGTCTGGCCACAAGCCGCAAGAGAAGGGTGGCCCTGCTGCGGGGTGCTTTTCTGGGCCTTATGGTATCCCTGGCTTTTTATCTGACAACTGAACTGGGCGATCATGTGACTTTTTTGGCCGGCATTCTCTACGGTGTAATAATTGATTATGTCGCCAGCCGCCATTCACAGTTTGTAAATTCTATAATCAGCAGACTGCGGGGCAAAGAGGCCTCCTGATATTATAAATAATAAATGACAGCAAATAATGAAAACAATCAATAACACGGCTGTGAGGTGTTGTAAATTTTTATGGAAAAACTGCAGGACTATGACAGGCTGGAGAGCATATTTTCTCATGATCGGATAGCTCATATCAATGCCATAGGTGTGAGGGAGCTTTGCGATGATTTCGAGGTATATGTCGATGACAGGGAAGAGATCAAAAGTTATGTTATGACAAAGAAACAGTGGTATATAGTGAATTCTCTGGATGATAGGGAGGCTCTCGACTCGGCTGAAAGGATGATTGACGACATCCTAAATGCAGGGGAGGCCAGATTCTCCGGGGTGAGAGACAGATATTTTGAGATGGTGCGGGATAGATCGGGGATAGAATTCTATGAGCGCTGCTATCTCTACTATCTGCCTCCCGAGAACTTTACATATGAAGAACCTGATCACGAGATCACCTCTCTGCGGGAAGAGGAAGCTGAAATTGTGGCCCGCTATCATCCTTACAGTTCTGAAGATGAGAAGGATTCCGTCAGCCGGATACGAAGGATGATCAAAAATTATCCCGCCTATACCATCAGAGATGAAGATGGTCAGCCTGTATCCTGGGCCCTGCTGCGAGATGATGGATCGCTGGGTATGGCTCATACATTGAAGGAACACAGGCGGAAGGGGCTGGCTGCGGCCATAACTGTCGAACTGCTTAAGGAAACAATAGAAATGGGGCTTATCCCCTATGTGCATATTGTGACGGATAATTCCCCCTCGATCTCTCTGGCAGAAGATCTGGGTTTTAAACGCTTCCAGGATGAAGTGGTCTGGTTTGGCACTGAGTGATCAACTTATATATCTTCAGGGCAGGAGATGAGTTTTTAACCTCGAAGTATTATCCTTAG
>CAYXAK010000032.1:14847-21211 GCA_964462585.1 uncultured Halanaerobiaceae bacterium | reverse complement strand
TCATCCATGACCAGAAAGGTCTCATCTTCGGCAAAGATATCCTCCAGCATCGCCAGCCGCAGGGCCAGGGCGGTGCTGTCCTCTGTTCCGGCCGAGAGCAGGGAAACGGGAAATTCCTGCGAAACATCTTCCTTTATCAGGCTGTTAATGCCCAGAGAGTTCATCCGCTTTATTTTGTATCTGTCACCTGTGATGGCGCTCAGATACCCGGCAAACTTCTCCTGGAGTGAATCAAAAGTGCTGGCATCGATCTCCTCTTTCACATCCTGGAATTCTCTCTGGATCTTTCTCAGAGCCTTTCCCTTCTTCTTCAGACGGGTAAAATTTCCCCGGCATTCCTGCAGGCGGGTATTCAGCTCCTCCCCGGCGGGCATCTCCTCCTGTTCACCCTCAAGATCTCGAATCTCCTCTTCCAGCTGCGAGCACTTTTGCTCCAGTTTCTTTCTCTTATCTTCAAAATTCTCTATCTCCTGTCTTACCTCCTCCAGACTGGAATAGGATATCTTCTCTATCTCGAAGTCCTCCGGCAGCCTCTCCTCCACCTCGGTGAATTTCTCCCTGATCTCATCACGGGCATCTAGAACCTCATCAAAGCTTTCGTATTCTTCCTGCCATAGGGCAAATTCCCCCCTCCTGTCTCTGTTTTCCTCAATATAACTCTCTTTATTCTTTAAAATCTCTTCCAGGTCATGCTCGAGCTCTTCCTGATCCGGAAGATTATCCAGCTGCTGAAAAAAAGGATTGTCAGATTCACGATAGGATTCCAGCTTCTCTTCCAGCCTCTCTCTGGATTCCAGACCGCTGCTCTCCAGCAGAGCCTGTATTCTGGTCTTCTTTTCCCTGACATCCTGCTCCAGCTCCTCTCTCCGTGAGAGCTTTTCCTGCAGTTCCTTCAGATCCTCACATCCCCGGGAGGCAAGGCTTGCTTCGAGCTCCTCTTTCAGATCGGCGATCTTCTCCTTCAGCTCCTCCACATCTATATCCTTCTCCTCCACACTTATTCTGATCTGATCGGGAACTGTCAGCTCCAGCCTGCCTTCGATATCAAGGTCCCTTGACTCCGAATAAGAAGTTGTCTCATCTTCCAGACCCTTTCTCACCTCATAGCGTCCATCTCCCAGAAGTTCTACACTGGCGCTGAGCTGGCTGGAAGTTATCCTGCTCTCTATTTCGCTGATCTCTGCCTTACTGGCCCTCATTTCCTCCAGCTCCTCAGCGCTCATCCGGGGACATTCTTTCAGCTTCTCTTCCAGCCCGGACTTTTCGCAGCTGAGTTCTTCTATCTTATCCTTAAGCTGGCTGTCTTTTGCGTACTCCCTTGCTTCCTTCAGGCTGGCTATCTCCTCCTTTTTCTCCGCCATGGCTTTCTCATATTCCGCCACTTTATCTTCAAATTCCTGAAAAATGCTCTGATACTCATGCCAGTGCTTCAGCATCTTCTCCAGGTCTCCCATTTTATCCTTAAAATCTTTATATTCCTGAAATCTATTCCAGTTATCCCTGAGCTCCTGAAGGCGCTCCAGCGACTCATTGCATTTCTCGATCTTCTCCGAAACCTCTGTTAGTCTTCTGTTCTTATCATCCACCAGCTCACTCAGCTGTTCCAGCTTTCTTTTCTGCTGTTTCAGGTCCTCCTTCTGGTAGTAGAGCTGCAGAATTCTGCCCCGGTTCTGTGGGGCATAACGATCGGAGCTGGCAGGAGTCTCGGGCATATTCTGCTCAAAGTTCCAGTGCTGATTTATCTCAGCCAGCTTATTCTCCAGCTTTTGGGAAAGAGCCTGCAGTGAAAGCCCCTCGGTCTCAAAGACCGCCCTGCGCAGCGTCTCCTCCAGGGAGGAATTATCCGTCTTCTGCAGCCGGGAGATAGTTCTGCCCAGAAGCCCCTGATTTATCATCACACTGTTCTGATAGGTCTCCCGGCCAAAACCCAGCATACCGGCGAGCAGATCCTCTATTTTTTCTCCATCGGCATATTCACTCTCACCGACACTCAAAAAAGCCTCATTCCTGTCCCGATCTTTATAGAAGGTCTTCCTCAGCTTTATATCCTGATCCTGATGGCTGGCCTCGAGCTCCAGGGAAAAATGGTCACCACCATTGCGGGGGAATTTGCTTCTGACAAAATCATGCTGGCTGGAGTTTTTTCTGTAGTTTAGGGACATAAAAAGCGCTATCTCCAGCGCGGACATTATTGTGGATTTGCCTGCTTCATTGGGGCCATATATCAGGTTCAAATCACCACCAAAATTTACAGTCTGCCGGGAAAAACAGGCAAAAGGGTTCAGCTGAAGTTTCTGCAATAGCATTATCTCTGTGCCTCCCTTATCAGATCATAGGCCATCTGCAGTGTCAGCTCATCTTCATCTTTGAGGCGGCTGAGAAGAAGGTGGGGAATGCTGTTCTGCTGGAATTCCTGCTCGATGAGCTTCTCCGTTATCCTCGGTCTGAGCTCATTTTCCAGCTCCAGATAGAAGACCTCATCTTTGAGCTCCTCATATATGCGGTTTTCTTCACCCTGAACATATTCCCGGTAGACTTCCTCCGGAAGTGTCCCGCTGAGATTTAGCCTCAACAGCAGATTATCCCGACCGCTGAACTCATGCAGGAGGGTTTCGATCTCCTGGCGGGATTCGACACTGCGTTCCATATCCTCAAATCTATAGCTGCCGGTCTTCAGAGCCCTGCCGCTGATGTTCCGATCCTCATCGATCTCTATGAGCCAGGCGGATCCTTCATGACTGCAGTCCAGGCCATCGGGCTCCGGTGTCCCCGGCATAAATATGCTGACACCTGTCACCTCTTCCCCGGCGGGATATCTCTGATGGATATGGCCCAGCAGCCAGATATCTATACCCGTTATGGCCCTGAGCTCATCCTTTTTCATGTGATAATAGTCGTTATCCTCCGGGGCTTCGCCCTCCAGTGCCCCATGAGCAATTCCCAGATTTATACCCTCATCGGACATACTCTCAGACTTATCCCTGATCAGATCGAGCCGATTTTCCCGGGCGCTGCGGTCCGGACAGGGGGCGGGGTAAACAGTGACTCCCTCCAGGTCCTGTTCATCCAGCCCTATTTCTTCCCCTCTATCGAGAACCAGTGTGCTCTCCCCTGCTTCTGCCTTAAAGGTGTTCCACAGTCCGGATTTTTCCCCGGTATAATCGTGGTTTCCGGGCAGAACAAGCACTGCCCGCCCGCTGAATTTTTCCAGCTTCTGCACCACTTCTCTTACCGTCGCTTTTTTGACACTTACGCGGTCAAAGAGATCTCCTGTTATCACCAGTATATCACAGTTTTCTCCGCTGGCAATCTCCAGCAATCTGTCTATCGCCTCCAGACGTGCCCTTCTCAGTTCCCGGGCTTTTTTTCCATATCGTTCAAATTTCATACCTATATGAAGATCTGCTGTATGCAGTATTTTAAGCGCCATATATTTTCCTCCTTTTGCTCTTCTGCCCTGCTGGATATTGAATATACATGTTCTTCTATTATCAAACTTCTCCATATATGACTGCTTTCCTGCCCTGAAAACCCGGTCAAATATTTCTCAGCTAAAAGATGAAAAATATCTGCATTTTTGATATTATAGAAGGGAGAAGAAATACTGGAGGAGGTAAAAAATATGAAGACAGGAAAAGCTGTGGTCACAGGGCTGATTATATCTGTGCTGGTTTTTGCTTTGGTGGCTCTCACCGTGGATATATCCCAGGCTCAGGCTCCGATTGAAGAATGGGTGTTCTCTGTCGACGGATTCTATTTCCAGGCAGTTGAGGTAGACAATGAAGGCAATGTATATGCCGGCAGTACTGATAATACCATAAAAAAACTGGACAGTGATGGTAATCAGATCTGGCTCTTTGATGGCCATACAGGCACAATCCGCTCACTTGCCGTGGATCACCAGGGTAACATCTACAGCGGCAGCACCGATAATACAGTGCGCAAACTTGACAGTGACGGCAATCAAATCTGGCAGTATAACAGGCACTGGTCGACTGTGGAAGCCGTAGCAGTCGACGGTGAGGGCAATCTCTTCACAGGCAGCCGTGATAATCTGCTGAGAAAGCTCACCCCCGATGGTGTCAGGCTGTGGACTTATGAAGGACATACCGGTACCGTCGGTGCCGTGGCCGCAGACGAGGATGGTTATGTTTTCAGCGGCAGCAATGACAGAACCGCCCGCAAAATAGATGATGAGGGAGAAGAGGTCTGGATATACGATGTTCACTGGCACGGTCTCAGGGCTGTAGCAGTAGATGGGGAAGGCAACCTCTACACTGCTGGCAGGGACAATATAGTCAGAAAGATTGACTCCGACGGCGTGAGACAGTGGAGCTATGAGGGGCACAATGCCACCGTAAGATCACTGGCCGTCGATGATGAAGGCTATGTTTACAGCGGTGGAGCTGACGATACTGTGAGAAAAATAGATGAAGATGGCAGTGAAGTCTGGGTCTTTCGCGGTCACAGTGAGGGGGTGCAGTCAGTAGCTGTGGATGGTGAGGGCAACGTCTATTCGGCCAGCCGTGATGGAACACTGCGCAAGCTGAGCCAGTGAGGTGCATGATAATATGAAATCGGAGAGCAAAAAAGATGATCTACTCGCTGTTATAGAAGACGAAATGGATATATACTCACACCAGCAGGATGTGGATACTGATTGGCGCTCCCCCCTGCTGGCGGCAGCTTCCGCCGATGACGAGCTCTTCTCCCAACTGGAAGAGGCGGTTAGCCCCAAACACATGATGCCGGAGGATCTTCTGGAGGGGGCCAGAACTGTGCTCTGCTATTTTCTGCCCTTTGCTCCCCGGATACCGGCCTCCAGCGCTGCCGGACCCAGGCCCTCTCAGGCCTGGGCTGCAGCCTACCGGGAGACAAACGAACTCATAGGCAGGATAAACCGCAGGCTTCAGAGCGAGATCGCCGGCCGGGGCGGCAGGGCAGATTTTGCCGCCGCCACCGGAAACTTCTCCCGGGAGGAACTGGTAAGCTACTGGTCCCATAAACACGCAGGTTATATCGCAGGTCTGGGCACTTTGGGCAGGCATTCCATGCTCATAACCCCCTCAGGCTGTGCCGGCAGAATTGGCAGCATCGTCACAGACCTTGAGCTTGAACCTGACAAAAGGCCCGGGCAGGAATACTGTCTGGATAGAGCTGGTCAGGAGTGCTGCTCCTGTGTGGACAGCTGTGATTTTGCTGCCCTGAGCAGCGAAGGGCTGGATAGGGAGAGCTGTTATCAGACATGCCTGGATAATGCCGACTATTTTGGCAGTCAAAGCCTGGAAATCTGCGGCAAATGCGCTGTTGATGTGCCCTGCACACTCAATAACCCTGTGGACTGATACAGAAAGGTCTGGGGTTTATTGTTATATCAGATCTGCCACCATTTTCCGTCATCCAGATGGGACATATCGGGTTCATATTCCAGCCGGCAGTCTATCAGAGCCGGCTGTCCTCTTTTGTTGGCTGAGAGGGCAGAGCTGAGTGCGGGCCTCAGCTCATCCGGCTCCTCCACCTGAAGACCCAGGCAGCCGAAATTCTCCGCCACCGGAGCCAGGTCGGGCTGGGCGGTGAACTCTGTGGATTTCTGAGAAAACCCGGCCCGCTGCTGTTTGGCCCTTATCCAGCCCAGACCACTGTTGTTGAGCACCAGCCAGGTGCAGCCGGCCTCATACTGCACGGCTGTGGCCATCTCCTGCATATACATCTGGAAAGCTCCATCACCTGCCACACAGAGCACAGGTCTGTCAGGTTCGGTCAGGCTGGCTGCTATCGCTCCCACCACACCCATGCCCATACAGGTCTGCTCGGCCACGGGTATACAGCCCAGTCTGCTCTCAACCTGGAAGTAGGGATAGAAATAGGACCAGATATCCTGGCTGCCATTTTCATTTACCAGAATTGCCTCCTGCCCGAATATCTCGCTGGCATGGGGCAGGAGCTGCCGGGCCAGAAGGGGGCGGGATAGTGCGGCTTTTTCCTGCTGAACCTGATCGAAAAATTTCTCCTTCTCCTCTTTTATCTCAGCAGCTACAGCTTCACGATCCTCTTTCATCTTAGCTATTCTCTCTGACCGGCTTTTCTTTCTCGTCTCGAACATATCCAGCAGCTGTTCCATCACCGTGCGGGCATCTCCAATCAGGTGGTGGTCGGGCTGCCAGCTGCGGCCTATGGCTTCCGGTTTGATATCAAGCTGCATGTAGTCAGCCTCTGCCGGCATATGCTGCCAGCCTCCTGTCTGGAAGGCCTCATTGCTGCTGCCCACTGTGAAAATGAGATCTGCACTTTCCTGATAGATGCGGGCCGGCTCTGTGCGGTAACGGCCTGATACACCCAGTGCCAGGGGATGACTTTCCGGTAT
>CAYXAK010000032.1:0-14747 GCA_964462585.1 uncultured Halanaerobiaceae bacterium | reverse complement strand
CCCTCTCCCATCACATCATCCGGAAGATCGAGATAGACAGGCCCGGGCGAGCCGGCAATAGCGTTTCTGAAAGCCCGCTGCACATACCAGGGAAGCCGGCCGGAGTCAGTTACCCGGGCACTCCACTTGGTCACCGGTTCCATCATGCCCACCTGATCACATTCCTGGAACTCACCCCGACCGGAAGTGCTGAGCGGAGAAGAATGACAGGGCATCACCAGGGGAGTGTGACCTGAATGGGCTTCAAGTGTGCCGGGTATAAGATTGGCGGTGCCGGGGCCCTGGGAACCCGAACAGACACCGACATTGCCGCTCAATCTGCTGTAGGCCATGGCCATAAAAGGGGCTGAGCTCTCGTGTCTTACATTAACCGCCAGCATATCACTTTTCTCCCCGGCCAGCATATTTATATAGTTATCGCCCAGGCCGAATACCATCTCCACTTCCTGCTCCTCTATCATATCCACCAGAACTTGCCAGGGAGTCATTATGGTTTTTCACCTTCCTCTTCTTTAAATTTATCACCTTCAGGGGGAACGATACACATGAACTCAAACAAACCCTCACCTCTGCTGGCAAAATTGTGCTTTATACCGGCCGGCACAAAAACATAGGTGTCCCTCTCCAGTTTATAGTTTTCCTCCTCGGTCACAAGCTCTCCCCGGCCGGCCAGTACATAGACCCAGTGCGGCCAGTCATGTGAATGGGGCAGGGTTTTTCCCCCTTCTTCCAGTGTAAAAACTCTCATAACATGGCTGTCCCAATTATTATCGGGCGAGAAAACCACCCTCTTTTTGGTTTTTAGTGCGTGTTCTTCATCCACATCAGCTGCCTTGAGTTCTTTTCTGTCACCAACTCTAATTTTCATGTTATCTCTCCTTCCCCTTGAATTCCAGGTCAACATTTTCGGCCGGTGATAGACCGGTAACTTCTCTTTCCAGTCTGTTTGCCAGTCTGTACCATCTCTGCACTGTATTCTCCAGAAAATAATAATGTCTTATATAGAAAAATGTCAGCACGAGCAGAACAATCCACAGAAAAGCCGCCGGCAGTGATTGGATTACATAGAGTATGATGGAAGAAAATATAAAAACCACCACAGTGAGGAACATAACCAGTAGATGCATCAACCTCTCCTGCTGCATATGCTCGATCTGTCTGTTATGATATCGGAGTATTTCCGCGGGATCCCGCTCACCGGCAGAAAGCAGCTCCCTGATATATTCTTCGTGATTTTTCATGTAATCCTTCACACTTTATCCCCCTCAGTTGATGCGATTGGGCATCCTCTCACCCCTGAGTCCTGCCAGCATATTCTCAGCTGCCATAACGGCCATCTCAGCTCTGGTCTCCACACTGGCACTGCCTATATGAGGAAGCATGACAAGATTATCCAGACCGGCCAGCCCTGGTGTGAGTTTGGGCTCATCCTCGTAAACATCTATACCGGCCCCGGCTATCTTCCCCTCCCTCAGGGCATGAAGCAGTGCATTCTCATCGACCACCGCTCCCCGGGCGGTATTGATCAGATAGGCCTCATCCTTCATCTTATCCAGCTCATTCTCCCCGATCAACTTCTCAGTGGCCGGTGTGAGCGGAAGATGCAGGCTGACAAAATCAGACTGCTCCAAAAGCTCGTCTAAAGGCCGATATTCAACTCCATATTTCTGTTCAAATTCTTCATCTCTGCTGCGGTTATAATAGATAACATCCATATCAAAACCTGCGGATCCACGTCTGGCCACCGCTTTGCCGATGCGACCCAGGCCCATAACACCAAGTGTTTTGCTGTGCACATCACTTCCCAGCATCAGCATAGGCCCCCAGCCCTCATATCTGCCTTCTCTGGTGTATCTATCAGCTTCAGGAATGCGTCGGGCAGCTGCCAGAATAAGTGCCCAGGCCAGATCTGCAGTGGTTTCCGTCAGCACTCCCGGTGTGTTGGAGACCGCTATATCCCTATCACTGCAGGCTTCCACATCGATATTGTCATATCCCACTGCATAATTGGCTATGACCTCAAGGTCAGGGTTCATATCAATAAGTTCAGCATCTATATTATCGCTGAGGAGAGTAATGATTCCGTCGACACCCTTAATAGCTTCCTCCAGTTCTCCTCTGCTCAGGGCTCTATCATGGGGGTTGATTTCCACGCTGCATTCCGGTTTTAGCATCTCCACTGCCTGTCGGGGAAGCTGACGTGTTATATATACATCGTGTTTTTCTCTGCTCATATCTATAACCTCCACGAGTATTTATGATGGAGCTCCAGAATTTCCTGCTATTCTATTTATACTGTTCCACAGACTCTGCAGGTCTCCTGCAATATTTGAGAAGGAATCAGCTTGAAGTGGAGCCAGAGGCGGAGAAAATCTGAAAAGAATTGAGCAGGACCGCGCTGACACTGAAAATCATGGCCACCATAGCCCAGATGGGATGCAGCAGACCCGTGGCTGCCAGGGGAACTCCTATACCGTTAAAGAGAAAGGCCAGAATCAGATTCTGTACTGTTTTGCGGTAGCTGTCCCTGCCGATTTCAAAGGCTGTCAGGAGAGAGGTGAGTTCGTCACCGGTTATATCGTATAACCCAGCTCGAGCAGAGTGCTCTTAATCCTGCGCTCGGTAACCGATTCTGGATCGTATTCAATTAGGGCTTCTTCGTGAGCCAGGCTGACACTGACACTGTCAACTCCAGCCAGTTTGCCCACTGCCTTTTCAATGCTCTGCGTGCAGAAAGAGCAGGCCATTCCTCCGATACTAACCTGCAGTCTGGAGTTATCAGCGGACATAAATATTACTCTCCTAACTCCCCCCTGGATTTTAAATTATCTTAACTGCTTATACTCCCTCTGAGATTAAATTATAAATATCTTTAGTATTATAGTCAACTTTATATTTAAAAAAAGACACTGCCTAGGTGAGGTTCAATCTATCGCTTCTATCCAGATATTCCTCGCGCAGAATCTCATCCAGGCAGTCAAAAAATCCGGCCACACAGGGTACTCTAAGTGAATAATAATTTTTCAGCCCCTCACTTTCACGGCCGACAATGCCGGACTGTCTTAAGATCTTCAGATGTTTGGAAATACTGGACTGACTGGCCTCCAATCTTGCAGTCAGATCCTGGACACAGAGCTCATCTTCGGATGAAAGAAGATCTATTATCTTAAGCCTGAGCGGATGGGAAAGGGATTTGGCCACCTCTGCCCTTATCTCATAGAGCTCTTCACTTCCGATTGTTCTCACCCCGCTTTCCTGCAACACCAAACAGGATAATTTTTGCTGTCTACTGTCATATTACAATATTCGCATTTATTTGTCAAAAGGGTCTGCTTTCAGCTTCAAATCAGGCCCTGCTGGATAATTACAATATGATGCCGGAAGATTTCTCAGGACTTGAATGAATTTCAATAAATATCAGTAGATTCTATCGAGTGCCTGCTCCAGATCTGCTATGATATCGTCAGCAGACTCTATTCCCGCTGAAATTCTCACCAGGCTGTCGGTGATTCCAGCCTTGATTCTCTCTTCCTCTGGCACAACAGCGTGAGTCATCGAGGCCGGATGCTGTATGAGTGTATCTACATCTCCCAGACTGACGGCCAGCACACTGAGCTCCACAGCATTCATTAGATCTTTTCCGGCCTGAAAACCGCCCTCCAGCTCAAAGGTGATCATGCCGCCAAAATCATCCATCTGCTTTCTGGCCAGCTCGTGCTGGGGGTGGCTGGCAAATCCAGGGTAATATACTTCATCGACCCGGGGGTGGCTCTGCAGAAACTCCGCCACCTTTCTGGCATTCTTACAGATTCTATCCATTCTCACACAGAGTGTTTTCAGACCACGCAGCAGCAGAAAGGCATTGAGAGGGGCGATTATTCCTCCGATATCCTTTATGGTCTGTTCTCTCATCTCGGCCAGAGTCTCCTCCGGGCCCACTATCAGCCCTGCTATGGTATCACCGTGGCCGCTGATGTATTTTGTGGCAGAATGTATGACTATATCAGCCCCCAGCTCCAGCGGACGCTGGAGATAAGGTGTCATGAAGGTATTATCTATCACAAGTTTAGTGCTGCGTTCCGCTGTCAGTTCCGAGAGCTTCTCTATATCGGCCAGAGTCAGGGTGGGGTTTGCCGGTGTCTCAGCAAAAATAACCCTGGTATTATCCTGCATTTCTCTTCTCACATTGTCCAGCTCGGTCATATCCACAAAGCTGACCTCTACATTCCAGCGGGGCAGCATCTCCTCAAATAGCGAATGGGTGCAGCCATAGAGGGTATCGGAAGCGATCATATGATCACCGGCGGAGAGCAGCTGCAGTACCGCACCTGAGGTGGCAGCCATGCCCGAGGCTGTGGCAATAGCCGCTTCACCGCCTTCCAGATTGGCCATCTGCTTTTCCAGATCGGCCTGGGTGGGATTGCCCAGCCTGGTATAGATATATCCATCTTCTTCACCGGCAAAGCGGGCGGCACCCTGATCTACATCTTCAAAAACAAAGGTAGAGCTCTGATATATAGGTGTTCTCAAAGCCCCTTCCTCGTTAAGATAGCCTTCATCTGCATGCACCACTCTTGTCTCAAAATCCTGTTCCCCTTTCATTGATATCCCCCCGATAAATAATAATATTGTATAAATTATTAGAGCATATTTTCCAGGTAAAGGCGGGCCAGCTCTTCCCCGTCGATGATCATTATACCCCTGTCAGAGGCCTCCTGACTGCTGCAGTGTGAGCTTTTCTCCTCTCCGGATAGATCTATATGGATGAGCCTGCTGTGCTCTCTATTGAGAGCTTCTGCCTGGGCAATAAAGCTCTCAAGCCGTGCTTTTTGGCCGGAGAATGCACTGCATTCACCGCCATCTATCTGCACCAGGACCTCAAATCTCTCCCTGCGCCCCAGCACATTCAGTGGTCGGGAGGCAATTATATCTATATCGCCACAGAAGCCGTCATAAACCTCTCTATCCTCGATCACAAAACCATCGCTCACTAGGAGGTTCTCCACCACCGTCTCCAGCTGAGCGCGGGGCAAATCCTGCAGCCAGTTTTTAAACTCAGCCAGCAGTGCACCCACCTCTCTCCGCAGCTCCGTCTCCTGCGCATTCATCTCACCGCTCTCCTTCTCTTTTTTCTTATTGCGGCAGCTATCGAGCATGTACAGTATGCCTGTTTCTCTCAGGGGCCTGATGAGATCTTTCGGTCTGCCCCGGCTGACGAATCTCCGCAGGGCGTTGGGAACGAAGAGATCATCATAGCTGAAGATCTGTAAATTTGCAGCATCTACAGTGATATAATGAATGTAATCACATGATTTCTCACCCACAGCAAGGCCCTCATCATGATGATAGACCCCTTCATCATCCCGGGCCTGGACGAGGGCGAATTTATTTTCATCTTCAAATTTGGGGATAAAGAGCAGATCTCCCTTTTCAATCTCCAGCATATATTTTAAGCTGTCATATACCTGCCGCAGTTTTTCCCGGCATTCCCGGCCCCAACTTTCCACGATGGCCTCATTGCTGAGGTTTTTGTAGACCCAGCGGGGCCTTTCCATAATCTCTTCACCACATTTTAGCTCCATGCCGGGCAGACCCCAGCACTGCCTCAATCTGCCTTCCTTCAACTCCTCAATTATTCGTTTCTGCTCCCCTTCTGGCAGCCTGAAAATCCATGCACTCATAAACCGTAACCCCCTGGTTTGTTTATTTATCCTGTATATGGATATGTAGGTGATCGATATGCAGCAGGTATGAAGTTATGTAATAATTTATGGCTGCCAGGGCTATATCTTTATTCTACAGCCCGGACAGTTCTCCTGCCCGGGCTATCAATTTATTTTTACTCATCTGCTGAGTCTGCTGATTTTTCTTCCTGCACTATCTCCTCAAATAGTTTTACCAGACGGGGATCAAACTGACTGCCAGCACATCTTTTCAGCTCCGCCACAGCCTCTTCTTCGCTCATGGGCTCTTTATAGGGACGACCATTGGTCATCACATCGAAGGCATCTACTATGGAGATTATACGGGAAAGGAGGGGGATATCTTCTCCGGCCAGCTCTGCGGGATAGCCCCCGCCATCCCAGTGCTCATGATGATGCAGAATATATTCCGCGATGGGTGCAAACTCAGGTGAGGCTGAGGCTATTCTGTAGCCGCGTTCGGGGTGTTCTTTGATTATCTCCCACTCCTCCTCAGTCAGATCCCCGGCTTTATTCAATATTCGCTCGGAGATGGTGACCTTGCCGATATCATGCAGAGTTGACAGCAGAGAGAGTTCATTTAGCTTCTCAACTGTCAGATCCAGCCTGCGGCCCAGCTCCAGAGCCAGCCTCTCCATGCGGCGGGCATGTTCTTCAGTCTCCTCACTTTTAGCTCCCAGAGTGCCTATCAGATTATCCACCAGCCTGCTCTCGGTGCTCCGGCTTTTGGTCAGCTTATCCTGATGCATATGATCCTCAGCCTCGTAGAGTATCTGAAATACATCTTTATTCTCGTTTTCCTCACATCTGCAGGCCACACCGGCTCCCAGCGAAATCGGCACCCCTTCCCTTAAATCGATCTGACGGCATCTTTTCTGAACTCTGTTTCTCACACTGCGGGCCTCTTTTAAATCAGTATCTGGCATCAACAAAACAAATTCATCACCCGACCAGCGGGCCAGAACATCCTTTTCCCGACTGGTATTACGGAATATCTCGGCCACCTCAACCAGCAGTTCATCGCCCGATTCATGACCATAGGTGTTATTTATCAATTTTAAACCATCTACATCACCCATCATTATGCAGAGTGGCAGATATTCCTCTTCATTTTCAGAATCTATCTTTTCCAGTTTTTCCTCCATGAAATTGCGGTTATGGAGATCTGTGAGGTCGTCATGATAGCTTATATACTCTATTCGTTCGCGCTGCTTTTTATACTCGGTATAATCTATCTGCATGGAGAGAACAGCCTCACTGCCATCCGGAAGTCTTATTCCGGTCTCCTTGAGAAGGATATAGATCTCATCCCCCTCTTTGCTGTAGTTTTTCTGTATATGCTCAAGATCCTGACCCTGAAAGATTTTATTCAAATTTTTCCGGGCCTGTTTTTCATGTTCCTCCGGCACTATCAGTTCATAAATTGTGCTGCCCTCCAGCTCCTCTGTGCTGTAACCGGTTGTCTCGCTGTAAGCTTCATTGGCCTGCAGAATTTGCCCCTCCTCATCCAGGAGAAGCATGCCGGCCGGAGATTTATCGAAAATCTCCCGGTACTGTTCCTCTCTAATCGCCAGCTTCTCACGAGTTCTGACCAGCTCTGTGATCTCGTCATAGATAGCATATGCTCCCACAATCCTGTTATCTATGGTTATAGGGGCCCCGGTGAATAAAAATTCCCGGGCCCTTCCCTCCCTGTCATATCGGGTGACTTCGGTGTTTATTCGCTCCCCCTGCATGATTCTATCAGTCTTATCCCTGCTGACACCATCTCCGCCGCAGCTTTCCAGAACATCATCTATATGCTCACCTTCAATTTCCTGCGAGCTGTACAAAAACACACTCTCAAACTCACCATTGACATCTGTTATGAATCCCTTCTTATCCAGAATGGCTATAGCCGAGGAGCTGTTTTTAAAGAGGGATTCAGAGCGCTCTTTCTGCTCCTTCAGTTCTGTTATATCTGTTATAAAACCCACCACACCCGTGCTATCCCCATCATCAAGGGGCTGGCCTCTCTCACGCACCCACTTCTCCTCACCGCTGCGGGTGGAGATTCTGTACTCAATATCGAATTTTTCTCCCTCCTCCAGAGCAGATGAGATCAGCTCCCAGACATGATCACGGCAGGATGGTTTAATGAGATCACCATAGGTGATATCATCCTCTTCTATCAACTCCTCAGGGCCATAGCCTGTGAGCTCCAGAGATCCAGCGCTGACATAATCCAATTTCCAGTCATAATTGATCTCATCACATCTATAGGCCATGCCCGGAAAATTATCGAGAAAGATTCCCTGCTGCTCTGCCTCCACAGAATTATCTCCTCTCTTCTCATCTCTCCCGGCCTCATCATAGAGTACTATAAAACTGTTTTTATGACGGGGAAAGACGGTGATATCTAACCGGGTGTCAGAACCGGGATGATGGCCTGTAAAAGTGGCCGGTTCACCATCCTCTGTTATTTCAGCAAATGTATCGAGAAGCTCAGGATTGGAAGCAGAAAAAATATCCCCTGCTCTGCTTCCTTCTATTTTCTCTTTATCTGCATTTAAATCCAGCATCTCGCTGTAATGCTGGTTGACCCTGAGGAGTTCGTAATCAACGGGTCTGCTGTCTTCGTAGATAATCCTGCATTCACTGTAACCCTGATTGAGCTGGGAGATGAACTCTTCAGGTATCATTTATTTCTCCATCACCTCCTGAATGCCTCTATTGTTTACTTTCTCAAAAAAGGGATATTTCCTGCAAAACTTATTATTTTCTTACAATATGACTATAATTTAAAGCCGTGCCGATCGCGTTAAGCTGCGACCGGCACGGCCTGGTATGATCTCGAGCTGCAGGCAGGTACTACCTTAAGTTCACGTCACCATAGCTTGATCTTATCTCCAGAAACGGGCTTCCCTCCCCGACAAGCCTCTGGCTGGTGCCATCTTCTTCGACATTCAGATCCGGAGGAGTAGAGATATCACCGTAGCTGGATTGGACATCAAAGCCCCATTCAGAGGGATCGCCCTCCAGATCCAGGTCCACATCCGCAAATTCAGTCTGCAGACTGCTCTCACCGGCCACAGCTGAGCCTTCGAGAGCTCCATAGGAGATCTCTCCCTGCAGCGATAAACTGCTTCCGGCTATGGTCATATCGGTATAACTCAAATCCATCAAAAGAGTGGAGTTTATATCCTGTAGATTTACATCCGCATAGCTGCTGATAAGAGCAAGATTTTCCGCTTCGATATCGTCCAGGTTGATCTGGGAATAATTAGAGTCCAGATCGATATTCTCCCGCCAGCTATATACTTCTGTAACTCCGTAGTTATTCTGCACTTCAAGAACAAGATCCTGAGGTGCCAGAACAGAAATTTCGGCCTCTATCAATACCTGCTCTCTCTCCGGAACGGAACGGTCCACGCTCACATTTAAAACATCTTCTTCTGCAGTTTTACTGAGTTCAATTTCCTCTTCCAATCGGGACAGAACTTCTTCATCATTGCTCGATATTGTGATGGTGTAGTCTGTCTTTACATTATCTCTGTCCTCACCTCTAACCGCAACATCACCACGGTCATTATTCATATTAAGTTCATCAATTGCTTCCACATCACGTTCTTGCGAACCCGTCATCTCGGCTTCATATTCATAATTCTGCCAGTCAAGCTGATCTATATCAGCCAGACTTTCGATTTCACCGAGTTCCTCCTGATTGATATCAACAAGCTGCAGACCTGAATCGGGTATAATTCCCCGGCTGAGATCGAAATAACTGAATAAGAGCAGCAGAATGATTATAACCAGCACAGCTCTTTTTCTGTTAAGCATTTATATTCCCTCCTATACCTCTACAACTCTGTCAAAAATGAGACTGGAAGCAGCAAAGAGTATTAACAGTGTCAAGATACCAGCCAGAATCACATTGCTGTTTATCTGGATCGCACCCTGCTCGATACCGGCAGTTTCCATAAATCCCGGAGTGACTCCCGGCAGCCAGGTGAAGGGTCTGGCCAGATAACCGCTGAATCTGAGCACAAGATAGTTGACAAGATAAAATGTCACAAACGCGGCCAGCCATCTGAATCTCAGGAATACCCTGCTGATGAGAGCACTGATCTGAGCGGCAAAATAGACGACTGCACAGCACCACAGATAGGCCAGTCCGATCCAGAACACAAATGATTCCAGATTAATGGTCGCAATTTCTGGAGGAAGCAGTGTCTGCACCGCCTCAGAGTAACTGATCAATATCAGGTATATTCCAGCACTGCTGGCAGCTACAAGCAGTGCCAGCATCAGTGCTGAAGCAACTGCTTTAGCAGCTGTGAGAGCATAACCGCTGCGGGGCAGGCTTTTCAGCATATATATTGTTTCATTTTTCCACTCCCGGGTAAAACTTCTGTAACCCTGGGCCAGCAGATAAAGAGGATATACGGCAAAAGGTATTGTCACAAAGGAGAGTATTATCGGTATATTCCCCGCATCAGCCTGAAAGAGCAAAAATCCATAAAAGAGCACATTGAGCAGCAGCAGAACGAGTCCGGAAAAGGCCAGATCTCTCAGTTCTTTTTGCAAGAGTTTTATAACAGCCATGTCAGTTCAAAACCTCCCTTGATAAATCCTGAAGTGAAAGTTGATATTCCTCGCGCAGATCATCAGCATAGCCGGTCAGCTTGAGCCGGCCGTTTTCCAGCATGATGACATAATCGAAGAACTTCTCCGCCTCCACCACTTCATGTGTGGAGAGTATAACCGTCTTATTCTCCTCGGCGGTGGCGAACTCTCTGTTCAGTGTTTCCAGGATATAGCTGCGGGATCCGGGATCAATTCCGGCCAGGGGTTCATCGAGAATGTAGAGTTTAACATCCCGGGCCAGACTCAAAACCAGCTTGAACCTTCCCTTCATACCCCGGGAAAGCTCACTGATCTTATCAGAAGGATCAAGATTCATTCCCTCTAAAAGTTCCAGGGATTTATCGTAGGAAAATGAGGAAAATTGAGCATCATAGAACTTGAGACAGCCGCGAATTTTCATCCAGTTATAGAGATGATCTATCTCGGGCTGGAAGACAAAATCCTCACTGCTGACCTCTTTAAGCGGATGATCATACATTTTGATTTCTCCGCTGTCGGGATAGCTCATACCCGCCAGTATCTTAAGCAGGGTAGTTTTCCCGCTGCCGTTGGGCCCGATGAGGGCACTCAGACGGCCGGAGGGAATTTTAAGACTGACATCATCGAGAGCCACCGTTCTGCCATACTTTTTGCTTGTATTTTCAATTCGGGCTATGGTTTTATCTCTGATCGCTTCCTGCTGAACTTCTGTTTCGATTTTAGCTGACATCTTTTTTACCTCCATTAAACTGTTAATATGATCTGAGTTTATTCACTGAACTTCATCACTGCATTCCTCCAGAAGAGCAATGGCTTCTTCGGTGCTGTAGCCGAGTGATTTGATCTGCTGTAAGAACTCGGCCACGATCTCCTGGGATAGCTCTCTGCGCTTCTCCTTGATCTTCGTATCAGATTCGGTGACAAATGTGCCGAGACCGCGCCTTGTTTCCACCAGATCCTGATTTTCCATCTCCCTGTAGGCCCTCTGGACGGTGTTGGGATTTACATCCAGCTCCCGGGCCAGCCTGCGCTGGGAGGGGAGTTTCTCCCCCGGCCCCAGATGGCCTGAAGCTATTCTCATCATGATATATTCTATTATCTGCCTGTATATAGGGCGCGACGTATCATATTGAATTACCATCTGCTCACCTCACTTCCTGTCTATTGGATTAGTGCACCATCTATCTAGTGCACTATTAGTATAATATATGCCGGGGCCTCTGTCAAGGGTTAAATGATAATTTTTCTCAATTAATTTTATATATCTGGATTATATACCACAGAAAGGTCGTAGGCCCCGGCTCTGATAGGTTTTTCAGGATTCTATTTTTTCGCTCAATTCGGCGATTCTATCTATGGAATCACCCACAAAGCCTATAGCTTCTTCCAGTGGTTCAGCAGTTGTCACATCGACATCGGCCATGCGTGCCAGCTCTACCGGCTCTTTACTGCCGCCGGCTTTTAAAACTTCAAGCCAGTCCTCTACTGCACTTTCACCCTCATACTGTATGCGCCGGTTGACTGCTGTGGCTATTGTCAGTCCGGCGCTGTAGGTGTAAGGATAAAGTCCCATATAATAATGGGGCTGGCGCATCCAGGTGAGCTCGGCTCCTTCATTTATCCTCACCTCATCTCCCCAGAATTCTTCCAGCACCTTTCTCTTCAGCTCGTTAAGCCTCTGAGCATGTACACCTTCTCCCTCTTCGATCAGCTCATAGACCCTGCGCTGGTAGGCGGCCTCCAGCAGATGAGTGACAAAATTATGGAAATAGGTGTTTCCGATCATGGTGGCCAGGGCCCAGCGCTGGAAGCGAGGATCATCTCTGCTCTCCAGCAGATAATCTGTCAGAAACAGCTCATTTATGGTAGAAGGTGCTTCCACAAAATATGTTGATGGTCGGCTCTCAAACAGCGTGTTATGCTCCTGGGCAAAGAGGAAATGACCTGCATGTCCCAGCTCATGGACAAGAGTATACAGTTCACTCATAAGTCCGGACCATGATAGCAGGATATAGGGTTTTAGCCCGTAGGGGGTGGAACAGAAACCTCCTGTCGATTTACCCTTATTTTGGGCAAAATCCACCCATCTTTCCTCTCGATAATTCAGTATCCGCTCTAAGTATTCATCCCCCAGAACTCCCAGGGCATTTTTGATATAATCCCCGGTCTTTTCAACCGATATCTCCGGCTCAAATCCGGGATCCAGCGGGACCTTGAGATCGGCATAGGTGACCTCATCCAGATCATGACTTTCACCGAGCAGGCGAGCATATTTTCTCATATGCGGGGCCAGCTTTTCCATTATCATATCGATCTGGCGATCATAGAGCTCCCTGTCCACTTTCTGATCGAAGAGAAGGTAAGAAAAGATGCTGTCATATCCCCGCCTATCGGCCAGTATCTTTTCCTTTTGGATCTGGGTGCTGTAGGTGGCGGCCATGGTATGCTGATAGTCGGATAGTGAACAGGAAAACTCCTCAAATGCCCTGCGGCGCACGCTTTTATCGGACTCCAGCTGGTATTCGTTTTCAAATTTGACAAAACTCAGCGGATATTCCTCTCCTTCGACTTCAAAGCTTTCAAATTCGAGATCGGCCAGCTTGGCCTTGTTATAAATCTGCTGAAAAGAATCCAGAACAGGCGAAAGGGCAGAAATTGTTCTCTCTTCCTCCGGTGTCAGTTTATACTGCTTTTCTCTCTGCAAATCCTGCAGATAAACGCTGTAATCATCAGTGGTTTCCACTGCCTCATCTATCGTCTCATCATCCAGTTCCTTTATCTCACTCTCGATAAAAGAAACCGAGCTCTGCAGCCTGGAAAAAAGCATCCTGGTGCGGGAGAGTCTTTCCTGATTGTCCGGGTCGGTCTCATCAACAGAATTGGCCAGATGTGCATAGGTATAGAGGTGCGTGCCGGCTATCATCAGCTCTTCGTAATCCTCAAGACAGCTGAGAATAACGCCGGGTTCGTTCAGCTCACCTTTATAGGTCTCCACAATCTCCTCCACATCTTCTTTTACCTGCTGTAAATTTTGTCTGAACTCTTCTTCAGAGGTAAAAATTCTGCTCAGATCCCATTTTAGATGTTCCTGGACTTCATCCCGCGTCTGTAAATTTCCTTCTGACAATTTTATCACCCCTTAATATTATAATATCTATCCACTCATAATCTATCTATTCATAAATATAATCACGTGTCAGGGGAAGATCATTGTTGATACCTTTGCTGAACAAAAATTGATGCACGGAGGTGCCCAGATAGCGAAATGTGGCCACAACTCCAGCCAGAAACAGCTCCCACATGCGGGCAAACTCCTCATCAAATTTTTCCACAACTCTGTCGCGGTTCTCGTCAAAATTATCTGCCCAGCGCTCGGCTGTCAGTGAATAATGCCGCCTGATATTTTCCACATCCAAAAGCCAGAAAGAATGCTCCGGCAGCTGCCAGACGACCTCGCGATAGGAGGGTATATAGCCCCAGGGAAAGATATATTTTTCCAGCCAGGGATGTGTGGGATCCTCACGCTGATGTGTTATGGTATGCAGCAGTGAGAGTCCTCCCTCCTTCAGCATATCGTTGACCGCCTGAAAGTAATCCGGTATATGGGCCTTGCCCACGTGTTCAAACATACCAACACTGACTATTTTGTCAAACTCCTGATCTTCATGGACAAGCTCACGGTAATCCTGCTTTCTGACCTCAACCTGTTTTTCCAGAGCTCTTCTGGCTATTTCCTCTTCTGCCCCTGCCACCTGTTCGGGGCTTAAAGTGATACCCAGTACTTCCACATCATATTTTTCCGCAGCTCTCATGGCCAGCTCCCCCCAGCCACAGCCAATATCCAGAAGCCTCTCTCCGGGGGCGAGATTTAGTTTTTTCAGTATATGATCTATCTTCTGCAGCTGAGCTTCCTTTAAACTGTCATCAGAAGACTTAAAGTAGGCACAGGAATAGGTCATGGTCTCATCATGCCACAGCTCAAAAAAGTCATTGCCCAGATCATAATGATCACGCACTCCCTCTTCCTGCTTTTCCCGTGACAGAGCCTGCTGCCTGTCCATAAATTCTTCATAGCTGTAATCACTGGCACCCTCGTTCAGATTGTCGATGTTTCTGGCACCTGTCTGCAGGGCATCCCTGAGCCTGCCTTTAAGATCTATATCCCCCCTCATATAAGCTTCACCAAGCTTTAGCTGAGGGCTGTCCTTCAGCTCATTAAGATCGAGTTTCTGGCGGAAAATAATCTCAAACTCAACCTCCTGATCCTCACCATTGGATATCAGAGCTGAATCCCCATCCCAGAAAGTCACTTTGAAATTGCTCCCCTCAACCCTGCGCAGAAATTTCTCGATGAGCTTCTTCTGGAGCATCTTATCCGCCTCCAAAGCTGTTTTGTGATGATAATTTGTTATTTTCTTAATTTTGATCCTGATAATTAAT